>JBGOTY010000206.1:0-6549 GCA_041476745.1 Verrucomicrobiia bacterium
CAAACATGATGCTTGAAAACCCCTGGCTCCTTGTTTATCACTCGTGCCGCAGCGAGTTCAACGCGAATCACACGGAGGCGATAATCATGGGCAGACCCGTCACACTTTTTACCGGCCAGTGGGCCGACCTTCCTTTCGAAACCATCTGCAAGAAGGCAAAAAGCTTCGGCTTCGACGGGCTGGAATTGGCCTGCTGGGGCGATCATTTCGATGTGGGACAGGGTGCCAAGTCGAAGGCGTATTGCGATTCGCGACACGAGATCCTCGCGAGGCACGGACTAAAGACCTGGGCGATCAGCAATCATCTCGTTGGCCAGGCCGTGTGCGACAATATCGACGAGCGCCACAAGTCCATCCTGCCGCCTCACGTCTGGGGCAACGGGAAACCCGCCGACGTGCAGAAACGCGCCGCCGAGGAAATGATGCGCGCCGCGCAGGCCGCCAAGAATCTCGGCGTCAAGGTCGTCAATGGTTTCACCGGGAGTTCCATCTGGCACCTGCTCTACTCCTTTCCGCCCGTCTCGGCTGCCATGATTGATGATGGGTTCGCTTTCTTTGCGAAGATGTGGAATCCGATTCTTGATGAGTTCAAGAAGTGTGGAGTGAAGTTCGCCCTTGAAGTGCATCCCACAGAGATCGCCTTCGATATCGCCAGCGCCGAGCGGGCGGTGGCCGCGCTGAAAGGCCGCAAGGAGTTCGGCTTCAACTACGATCCGTCGCATTTCGGCTACCAGCACGTGGACTACGTGAAGTTCATCCGCCGCTTTGCCGACCGCATCTATCACGTGCACATGAAAGACGTGTGGTGGGGACACGGCGACGGCACGGTCGGCGTTTTCGGCGGCCACACGAACTTTGCCGACCCGCGCCGCTACTGGGACTTTCGTTCCCTCGGCCACGGGGACATCAACTTTGAAGAAATCATCGTCGCACTGAACGACATCGGTTACACCGGCCCGCTGTCCGTCGAATGGGAAGACAGCCGCATGGATCGCGAGCACGGTGCGCAGGAAGCCTGCGCCTTCGTCAAGAAACTCGATTTCAAACCAAGCGCGCAAGCGTTCGACGCCGCATTCGAGAAATCGGGCAGCTAGAACTGCACCTTCACCGGCTCGCGCGCGGCTTCTTCGGGCACTCCGAAATACTCGCGGGGTTGGAACTTGAACAGGACGGCGACGACGTTGCCGGGAAACACCTGCAGCGCGGTGTTGAGGGTCAGGACGGCGTCGTTGTAGTGCGACCGACACGCCGCGATAAAGCCCTCCGTATTGGTCAGCTCCTGCTGGAGGGCTGTAAAATTCTGGTTCGCCTTGAGTTCGGGATACGCTTCGGCAACGGCGAAGAGGGATTTGAGCGTGCCGGTGAGGGCGTTCTCGGCCCCCGCTTTGGCCTCCGGGGTTGTGGCATTCATCGCGGTGTTGCGCGCCTGAATCACCTTCTCGAACGTCTCGCGTTCGTGGGTGGCGTAGCCTTTGACTGCCTCGACGAGATTGGGAATCAGATCGTAGCGGCGCCGCAGTTGCACGTCGGTCTGCGCCCAGGCACTATCGACAAGGTTGCGAAGCGTGACCAGACCGTTGTAAACACTCACCACCCACAGCGGCACGCCGAAAAAGACTACGGTGACTACCAACAGTCCCGAGATCATCGACATCCAGCCCCTCCCTTTTCCACTTACGCCTTGATAGCAAGGGCGCGCGGGGTTGTCACTTCTTTTCCTGCCGGCTGGTTGGCAGCAACTGATCGATCTTTGCCTGCAGCGTCTTCGCTTTCGTTTCGTTTCCCAGCGCCAGCGCCAGATCGCGCGCCCGCTGGTAGAACTCGACCACGTTGTGGTGAGACTGGTAGGCGTCGGCAAGTCTCTCGTAAATGGCCAATGCCTGCGCCGTCTCTTTCTTCGCGGCATGGGCAGTGGCCATTTTTGTGGCCACCCGAATGTCGTGGTACGAATCGGCGGGCTTCTCGTCGGCCTTCCCGTACGCCTCGATGGCCTCCCGTTCGCGGTGCGCGGCATGCAGCAGGTCACCCAGTTTTTCGTAAAGAGCTGCGCTGTGCAACTCCCCGGCTTTGCCGCGGCAAAGCTCCTCCGCTTCCGTGGTTCCATCCTGCGCGATCAGCAGGTTTATCCTCCGCAAATACGCCCATTCAACCTCCGGCTTGTGGTCGGCCTCCAGCCGCTGAATCTGCTCGTCCAACGAAGCGGCAAACGGTCGATAGAGCGGATCCCCCTCGAAGGTGGTCTGCCAACTCAAGGCCGGCTCACCGTAGTACGCGGCCTCCAGAAACGGCGCGCCGGCCAGCAGCCGCTTAAAGAACATATCGATGCGTGGTGTGAGCGAAAGGTATGGCTCATACACGTTGCCCATCGTCGCCGCCGCGCCCTTTGCCAAAAGCGGCCCAACCCAAAATATGGTGCGCGTCCGCACGGCCGCGCCACTGGATGAGTGCAGGTGGTACGCGACCGCACCGGTCTGGAAACGGAAGTCGGGCCGACGAAATGGGCCCACCACTTCGGACGAGTACCAACCCGCGTAAATCGCCGCGTCCGTCATCGGGTAATCCTCCGCGAACGTCTCAGCCCGTTCGTCGAAATCACATTCGTAGCCAGCCTGTTGAAACGTGTGGTAGGAATTCCGCACCCAATCGTCACCCTGAATGTAGCCCGGGTCGCGCGTGCCCTGGGCATCGAAATACGCGCGCCCGTGCAGCCCGTAGTGCTCGGCCGTCAACGCGTCGTCGATCATCCGCCGCACGGTCTGCGCGTCAGGTCCGTCGAGGCGGCCCACCAGCAGCATCTCCTGGTTCAATAGCGGCCCGAACTGCCCCGAGGTGCTGCCAAAGAATGGATTGCGAAGCGGTCCCGCGATCGTCAGGCCTGTCGAGGGCAGGAGGGCGAGCTCGCTTTCGACGGAGGCTTCGTCCCGCTGAAACTCTTTCGGTGTTTTATCGGTGGTACTCTCGTGAAGACTGGCGCTCCTGTCGATCTTCAACGGCATCCCGTACATCAACACGACGTACGAGATTTTTGCGCTGACGGTGGCCAGCGAGGGAATCCTGCCGAGCACCGGGTCCATGACCGTTCGCGGCTCCTGCTGGAGAAATCCCTCGTGGGTGAGGAACCGCCAGATCGGGTCGCGAACCTTATCGTTGAACTCCTGACGCGAGATCGTTTCGCCGGCGTGAATGCTGATCTCGCAAATCTGGTTGGTCGGCACGCCACGTTTGCGGGCATAGTAATCCGCGAGCGGTTTGCTATCGGGGTCTTCCGCGTTGTAGACGATCACCACGCGCTGCGCCAAATCATCGGCCCGTGTGGCGCGGGGCAGCCACAGGAGCGCTGCCAACGCCGTGAACCACAGTCCGATCTCACGCCAACTGCCGCACTTCGCCATTGGCCACCTCGATTTGCATTCCATCGTAGGCCACGCGCACCTGCGGCGGCAGTTCTTTCTCGACCGCTTCATGCTCCGCCTCATGGCACAGGTGCGTGAGCAGCGTCAACTTCGCGCCAACCTGCCCCGCCACTTCGCGCGCCTGGTCAATCGTCAGGTGCGTCGGATGGGGGCGTTGCCGCAACGCGTCGAGCACCAACACCGTCACGCCACGGATGGACTCGATGACCTCGGCGGACACGATGTTGCAATCCGTCACGTAAGCCAAATCGCGCCCGAAGAGGAAACCGTACACCGTCATCCGCCCATGCAGCAGCGGCAGTACGCGGAACGCCGTCTCCGCGACCTCGCATTGCTGATCTGGCTGCAGCGTGTGCAATTCAAAGCTCGGCAATCCCGGCCACGCGGGTGTTTCCGTGCAGGCGTAGGAAAACATCCGCTGGATCGTCTCAATCGACTGCGGCGAGCCATGGATCGGCATCTTTCGTCCGGTGCGCTGGCAGAACACGCGCAAGTCGTCCAGCCCCAGGACATGATCGGCGTGCGTGTGCGTCATCAGCACCGCGTCGACCCGGCGGATATTCGCCCGCAACGCCTGCGCGCGGAAATCGGGCGTGGCATCCACGAGCAGACACTGGTCGCCGTTCTCGATGTAAACTGAGGGCCGCAGGCGGTGGTTGTGGGGATTGTCGGAGCGGCACACGGCGCAGTCGCACCCGATCATCGGGATGCCGTGGCTCGTGCCTGTGCCCAAAAAAGTGAGGCGCATGCATCCATCATCCGTGAGCAACGCACCGCGGTCAAGTCCCCGGCTCAGCGGATCGAGAAATTGCGCATGTACCAACGAGTCGGCGGTTTCCAACCCTGCATTTGGACAAACAATTTACCGTAAGGGATTTTGAGGTCGATCTGCGTGGCTCCCTGATCGGTAATAATCTTCAACCCATCGCTGCGAGCTTCGACATGAAGGTGATAAGACCGCCCTTCCTCACACGTGAAAGGAACCGGCCCCCACACGGCCCTGGCAGGCAATGCGCTGTCTTTCACATAGACCAACAATGCCCCAGAACTTGCAACGGACGCTGCACTCGGACTTTGGTAACTGATGCAGATGATGGTCGACCGGAGTAATTCTACGCCGGCAAGTGAGTTCGTTGGCGCGAACTTAAGAAGAAGCCCACCGTCAGGAACAGCGCCTTTCGTGATCTCAAATTCGAAATCGACGGTTAATGGGAGTTGATAGATTCGGCGGGTGCGCACGTCTTGTCCCTGGAGTACCATCGCGTCGCCCTCGATGATCGCAGGCTCGCCCTTCGAGCCGGTCCAGCCCGAGTCCTTCGGGAAGGGCAGCCTGTCCCAAGCGATCGGGCGCGGCCCGCTGGCGCAGCCCATGGCCAACAGCGTGATTACCAGAACCCCCAGAAGCGTTGCTCGTGCGCGGTACATGGCCCGAGAGTACCGCAGGCTGGCCAGTCGCGCAATCTCCTCCGCAAAAAGAACAGGGGCGCGGGTTGGCCGCGCCCCTGCAGGAATTGCCTGGAATTCTTTAAGCTGTTTCGAATTCTTTTTCCATCTCGGCCATTTCGGGCGAGTCGGTCTTGGACTTGTGCACCGCCCACACGATGGCCGACAACGCCAAAATCGCGATGACGACGGCGATCCCGTACGGCTTCTGTCCGGTGCCTTCCACACCCGCGACGGCGTGGAACTTGAGCACGATGGGCAACAACAGCAGGCTCACCATGTTCATGACCTTGATGAGCGGATTGATGGCCGGACCGGCTGTGTCCTTCAACGGGTCGCCGACCGTGTCGCCGGTGACCGCCGCCTTGTGCCGCTCGGAGCCTTTGCCCGTATTTTTAGCAAGGTCGCGCGGCTCGTCTTCGATCAACTTCTTCGCGTTGTCCCACGCGCCACCGGCGTTGGCCATGAACACGGCCAGCAATTGCCCGACGAGGATCATGCCCGCGAGGAAGCCGGCCAGCGCCAACGGGCCGAGCAGGAAACCCACGGCCAACGGCGCCATGATCGCCAACAAACCGGGGCCGATCAGTTCTTTCTGGGCCGCCGTGGTGCAAATGGTGACGACGCGAGCGTAATCCGGTGTCTTCGTCCCCGCCCAGATTTCCTTGTCGCGGAACTGCACACGACACTCTTTGACGATCAGGAAGGCCGCGCGACCGACCGCCCGAATCGTCATCGAACTGAACAGGAACGGCACGGCGCCACCCAGAAGCAAACCAATGAACAACGTCGGATTGGCAACGGTGAGCATGCCGGCCACGTTGTTGTACTGCGTGGTGGTCATCTCGCTGATTCTCTCCTCGCTGCCCATCGCCATGACAGCGATAAAACTCGCGAAGAGCGACACCGCCGCGATCACGGCCGAGCCGATGGCGATGCCCTTGGTTTCCGCCTTGGTGGTATTGCCGACGGAGTCGAGGTCGGCCAGGATCTGCCGGGCCACCTTGTATTTCTGCTCGCCCATCTCGGCTTTGTCATAACCCATTTCACCGATGCCGTTGGCGTTGTCGGCCACGGGGCCAAACACGTCCATCGAGATGGTGTTACCGGTGAGCGTCAACATGCCGATACCGCACATGGCGACGCCGTACGCCACAAAGATCGGTGAGGTGCCGGAGTAAATGCCGACCGAAGCCCCAATGGCAATCGCGATGATGATGACCGCCCAGACGGTGGATTCATAACCAACCGCAAACCCTTGAATGATGTTGGTCGCGTGACCCGTCTGACAGGCTTTGGCCATTGACTTGACGGGGGCGTGCGTCGTGTGAGTGAAGTAGCTGGTGCATTTGTTCAGCGCCACCGCCAGAAACACGCCGATCAAGCACGTCCACGCCGGGCGCAAATCCAGGCCTGCCTGTCCGAAGTTGACCCACGACGGCAGCGCATTCACGCCGCCCGGGTATCCCGCCGCCGACTGCGGGTACTGCAACAGGTAGTGCGCGTCGAACCTCAGATAAAACAATCCGACCAGGAAGAAGCCCACGACACTGATCATCGAGCCGATCAAGAAACCACGGTGCACAGAATTCAGCGCCGCGTCACCCGAGTCGCCTTCCTTCGAGCGGACGCTGTAGGTGCTGATAATCGAGCCAATGACGCCGATCGCGCGTACCAGCAAGGGGAAGATAAC
>JBGOTY010000207.1:0-6495 GCA_041476745.1 Verrucomicrobiia bacterium
CGCCGAGAAGATACAAACCCACTGCGAAGAAAATTGCCGCGACGAAATAGTTTCCCCAGTAGCCCACGTCACCCATCATCCGTCCCGCCGCCGCCGTGATCGCCCCGATGGCCGCGATGGTGACGAGAATGCCCACCGCGAACAATCCGGCAATGCTGAATGCGCGCGCCGTGCTCACCCGGCCCTGGCCGCTGATGAAACCGACGATAAGCGGGATGCTCGCCAGATGACACGGGCTGAGGATGATGCTCAGAATGCCCCACACGATGGCCGCGCCAAGAGCAATCGCCGGCGCGCCTTCAACCGCATGATTCAGATTGGTGAAGAGTTGTTCCATGACGATTTCTAGGGCTTGGCGAGTGATTCAGCTGTTGCCTGATGCAACGTTTCATTTGTGGAAGCAACCGCTGCGGGCGGGGCCGCCGTCCACGTATTGCCGGCCGGCATCAGCGACAGACGACATGCGCCGCCGGCACAGGCTGAACGCCGGTCTTCCCGAGCACTCCAGGCCCCCGCGATGGCGATGGCGGCCACGGCGATGAGCGCGATACGACGGTTGGGTTTCATAGGTCAACACCGAGTGCCTTCCACTTGCCGAGGATGTCTTCCTTGCCGAAGAAGCCTTCGTGACGGAATAGTTCCTTGCCCGTGGCCTCGTAAAAGATCTGCGTGGGTATTAACCGGATCCCGTATTTGTCGGCGGCGTCGGGATTCAGCCACACGTCAACGAACTCGACCTCCATTTTGCCAGCGTATTCCTTTTTCAATTCCTCCAGGATGGGCGCCATTTTCTTGCAGGGAATGCACTTGCCCGCTCCCAGGTCGAGGAGCTTGGGCAGCTTGCGCGGCGCGTCTGCCATGGCTGGCGGCTGGGCAGCGGTGACCGTCGCGGGCGCGCGGGCCGCCGGTCTTTGGGCTTTCTTCAGGGCGACGGCACCGGCAACGAGACCGGCTATGACAAGAATAATGGCGAGCTTCAGTGGGGTTTTCATATGAGTTGGGTTCAGGCGAGCAGCTTCTTGATTTCATCCACCGACGGCACTTTGCCGGCCACTTTGACCTTGCCGTCCACCACCAACGCGGGCGTCATCATCACGCCGAACGCCATGATCTTGTCGATCTCCTTCACTTTCTCCAGCTCGTACGGCAGGCCGAGTTCCTTGGCTGCGGTTTCAGCGGTTTCGGTCAGTTGCTGGCACTTGGCGCAGCCGGTGCCGAGGATTTGGATTTTCATCATGATTGATTCTCCCTTTGTTCGGGTTTAGATGGGCGCTCCGCGATCAGACGGCGCTGCCTTATAGATGGCGACTTGGCAAAGTCGCCAATACATGCCCCACAAAAAAGTTGGCCGCTCACTTTGATGCTTCCGCCAGTTCGCGCGCGCTGCATTCCAGCACCGAGTCCACCGATTCAAACAGCTTCCCCAGGCACGGCACACGCAGCCGGTAAAACACCATTGCGCCACGCTTCTCATCCGCGACGATCCCCGCGTGTTTCAGTACCGTCAAATGTTTCGATACCGTCGACATGTCCGCGCCGATCATTTCCGTGAGTTCGCACACGCACCGCTCGCGCTTGGCGAGTTCCTCGACGATGCAAAGGCGGCTGGGATGAGCCATCGCCTTCAACACGCGCGCCTTCACATTGAGCTTGGCCAATCGTTCGCGGTTCATATTGTTGGTAACTTGGCATATTCGCCAAGTGTTGTCAAGTCTTCAACACCGGCAAGTTCCAACCGCTTGATCACCTGTCAGACCCCGCTTATCGCTTTCGTGCTTCGGCCTTCACGTTCACCGTGCCGGCTTGGGTGAACGTATATTGCGGGGTGTTGAAGCGGGAGCAGTTGACGTCGTAACGCAGTTGAACGCTGCCACCCTCCAGTGCGGCGAAGGTAACGTCGTTGAAGTCGGTGGAGTCCAATGGCAGGCCGTTGCCGAATGCAAATTCTGCCAGCTCAGTAAGCGTCTGCGGCCAGTGGCCAACCGACGTCTGGAAGGCCTTCGTGGCGGCGACGAGTTGTTTGACTTTGGCGCGGGCGAAGTCAACGACGACCGCATTCTTGTGCTGGTAGTCGTTGAGGGCGGATCGGTAGGCTCTTTCGCGGGGCGACGCGCAGGCGATGAGGTTCAAAGCCAGCAGGCCAACGAGTACCGGCCGCGCACGCACGTTAGCACCCGGCTCTGCGAATCTTCGCGATCAGCCGCGTGGTCGAAAAACCTTTCACGAAGGGCAGGATGCGAACCTTTGAACCGATGGCAGTGAGCACCGCGCGCTCGCGCGCGTCCAACGTCTCGGGCCGGTAGTCACCACCTTTGACGTAGATGTCGGGCTGGACGGTTCCCAGGAAGCGGTGAGCACGTCTTTCCGGGAAAATGACCACGGCATCGACGCACGCGAGGGCGGCGAGGACCTGGGCGCGCTGCTGTTCCGGGACAAGCGGACGACCGGGGCCTTTGAGTTGGCGGACCGATCGGTCGCCATTGAGCCCGACGATGAGGAGATGCCCGAACTTCCGGGCGCGTTGGAGATAGCTGACGTGGCCATAGTGCACCAGATCGAAGCACCCGTTCGTGGCCACAATCTTCCGGCCGCGACGGCGCGCCCGGGCCGCCCAGCGGGCCGCTTGGGGCAAGGTTAAGACTTTGGGGGAAGGGACTTTAGGCATTGGTTTTTGGGCTTGATTCCGTGTTGCGCTCTGACCATGATGACCGTGTGTGAGAATGGCTCACCCGAAGAAGGTCGGTCAAGGGTGATTTTTGGCGGGCCGCTGTGGATGCCGAGAGCAGCGGCCTTTGCTCCAGGGGCGAACTAGGAGGTTATGGCAGCACTTCATTTGGTGGGAACGATATTCTATTTTGCGATGCTGGTGTGTCTGTCGTGTTACGGCATCCATCGCTATTGGATGATTTTCCTTTACCTCCGCCACCGCCGGGAAGTGCCCCAGCCGGCCGGGCAGTTGGCCGAGCTGCCGAAGGTGACCGTGCAGTTGCCGCTGTACAACGAAATGTACGTCGCTGACCGCCTGCTCGACGCGGTTGCGGCGCTGGATTACCCGCAGGACAAGATCGAGGTACAGGTGCTCGACGATTCGACCGACGAAACGACCGGCATCGTCGCCCGCAAAGTCGCGCAACTGCGCGAGCGCGGCTTCGAGGTTTACCACATCCATCGCACAAACCGCCTCGGCTACAAGGCGGGCGCGCTAGAAAACGGCTTGCATCAGGCCACCGGCGAGTTCGTTGCGATTTTCGACGCCGACTTTGTTCCGCAGCCCGACCTGTTTCAAAAGACCATCCATTATTTTTCGGACCCGAACATCGGCATGGTCCAGACGCGTTGGGGTCACCTCAACGAGCAGTACTCGTTGCTGACGAAGATCCAGTCGATGTTGCTGGACGGTCACTTCCTCATCGAGCAGACCGCGCGCGCCCGCTCGGGCCGGTTCTTCAATTTCAACGGCACGGCCGGCATCTGGCGGCGAACTTGCATCCAAACCTCGGGAGGCTGGCAACACGATACGCTGGCCGAGGACCTCGATCTCAGCTATCGCGCGCAGATCAAGGGTTGGCGGTTTTTGTTTTTGCCGGAAGTCGTGACGCCCGCGGAACTGCCCATTGAAATGAACGCGTTCAAGTCACAACAGCACCGCTGGGCAAAGGGCTCGATCCAGACGAGCAAAAAAGTGCTGCCGCTGCTCTGGAACAGCGATCTTCCGTTAAAGATCAAGTTCGAAGGCACCGTGCATCTGACCAGCAATTACGGGTACCTGATGCTGCTGGTGCTCTGCGTTTGCTTTCATTCCTCGGCCTCGGCAGGAACGTACCAGGCTTCGGGCGGAAATCCATGGACGAAGCTGTTGCTGGTGGACGTGCCGTTGTTCATTGCCGGATCGCTGTCGATCAGCGCGTTTTATTTTTGCGCGCAACGCGATCTGCACGCGCAATGGTGGAAACGGCTGGTATACCTGCCCGTGTTGATGGCCGTGGGCGTGGGCCTTTCCATCAACAACGCGCGCGCGGTGCTCGAAGCGATGTTTAACCACCATAGCGAGTTCATTCGCACGCCGAAGTACGGCACCTCACGCGCGGGGGAGTCCCGGTCCCGCAGCAAGTATCAGGCGCTGCGTGGATTGTTCCCGTACATCGAGTTAGGTTTTGGTGTGTACTTCACCTGGCTCGTCGTGCAGGCGATCGACGCCAATCAGTGGATGTTTCTTCCCTTCGTGGTGGTCTTCCAGGGCGGATTTCTTTACGTCGGCCTCATGTCGCTCCTGCAAAGCACGGTGCGGGCCATGCGGCAAATGGAAGAGCCCGAACTGGCCCCTGCCGGCGCGTAATGTTTCCTTGCCATCGGCTGGCGAAGCGGCAAGAATCTGCGCACACGGATGGAGCCACTCGGCATTATTGCAGGAAACGGCGATTTTCCCCTGATCTTGGCGCGCTCGGCGCGGCAGCTTGGCGGCGGGCGGACCGTCGCGGTGGCGTTCGAGGGGGAGACGAAGCCGGAAATCGACGGCGCGGTTGACGAGGTCGAATGGATCAAGCTCGGTCAACTCAACAAGCTGATCGAAGTGTTCACCTCGCGCGGCGTGAAACGCGCCGTGATGGCGGGTGGCATCACTCCCTCCAATCTTTTCAAGAGCCTGCGCCTCGATCTCCGCATGACGACCGTCGCCTTGCGCCTTAAGGAACGCAACGCCGAGACCATCTTCGGCGCGATCGCCGCGGAGATGGCGAAGGACGGTGTCGAACTCATCGACCCGCGTCCGTTCCTCGGGGACTCCGTCCCGCAGTCCGGTGTGCTCACCCGCCAGAAGCCGGGCAAGGAACAGCAGGAAGACATCGAATTTGGACTGAAGATCGGCAGGGCCGTCAGCGCGCTCGATATCGGCCAGACGGTTGTCGTCAAAGCGGGCACGGTGCTGGCGGTGGAAGGTTTTGAGGGCACGGACGAATGTATTCGCCGCGGCGGCGCGTTGGCGGGTGAGAAGGGCGGGGCGGTAGTTGTGAAGGTCAGCAAGTCAAACCACGATTTTCGGTTCGATATCCCCTGCGTTGGGGAGAAGACGATCGAGTCATGTCGCACGGGAAAGATTTCCGTGTTTGCGATGGAAGCCGGGCGGAGCCTGCTGCTCGACAAGGACAAGTTACTGGAGGCGGCAAACGAAATTGGGCTGTGCCTCGTGGCGGTGCCTTCCGCATGAGCGATATTCTCAAGGTCGGCGTGGTCGGTGTCGGGCATCTCGGCTCGCAGCACGCGCGCATCTATTCCGAGTTGGCCAAGCGTTCCAACGGCCAAATTTCGTTCGTCGGTGTGTTTGATACCGATAACATTCGCTTGCGCGCGCTGACGGAGAAGGTCGGCGGCGGCGCGTTCGAGAGCGCGGTGGAGTTGGCGAACTTCGCAGATGCCGTCAGCGTCGCCACGCCCACGGAGACGCATTACAAGGTCGCGCGCGTATTCCTGGAACGCGGCAAACACGTGCTCGTGGAGAAGCCGATCACCGACAGCCTTAGTGAAGCCGAGGAACTGGTTGCGCTCGCGCGGAAAAACAAATGCGTGTTCCAGGTCGGGCACGTCGAGCGGTTCAACCCGGTCATGCGCTACTTGAACGAAGTGCTGGAAGAGGCGCGCTTCATCGAAGTGCACCGCCTTTCGCCGTACCCGGGTCGCTCGACGGATATCGGTGTCGTGCTCGATTTAATGATTCACGACCTCGACGTGGTGTTGTCACTGGTGAAATCGCCGCTGGTGTCCGTCGATGCGGTCGGCATCCCCGTGCTCAGCGAAAGCGAAGACATCGCCAATGTGCGGTTGAAGTTCGCCAACGGCTGCGTGGCCAACATCACGGCCAGCCGCGTGTCGGCGGAAAAGATGCGGAAGATTCGGGTGTTTGGACGCACATCGCACGGCGCCGCCTACGTGTCGCTCGACTACATGAAGCAGGAGGGCGAGAGTTATCGTGTCGCCGCTGAAGACGCGCAAGAATCCGGTTTGCTGAAGAAACTGCTGGCGGGCAAACATGCGAGCATCGTCAGCGAATTCGGCGGCAGGAAAATCGTTCGCGAACCCGTCCCCATCGAACGCGACGAACCGCTCAAACTCGAATTGCAACATTTCCTCGATGCGGTCCGCTTCCACCGCGACCCGCTGGTCACCGGCGAAGCCGCCAAACAAGCGCTGGAAGTTGCCATGGAAATTACGGAGCAAATTTCCACGTCCTGACCGCTCAAATTCCTGTTCCCCTCCTTGGAGGGGTAGGGGTGGGTTCCGTCGTTGTCATCAGCCCCCGGTCTCGTTACTATGTCGCGTCATGCGGGATCGAATCATCACCGATAACCCCGACTTGAAAGAACGCGCCCGCGTATTGCGCAAGAATACGACCCGCGCAGAAGCGTTGCTGTGGACGAAACTCAATAGAAAACAAATGTGTGGTTACGACTTCGACCGTCAGCGGCCACTGGACGAGTATATTGTGGATTTTTACTGCAAGGA
>JBGOTY010000208.1:0-6491 GCA_041476745.1 Verrucomicrobiia bacterium
ACTAACGCCCGCCGCCTGGAGCCGCTCGGGATAGGTCTTCCAGGTGAAGCCGGCCGGGGGGAGACTGTTATCGATTCTCGGTCCGCCGCCCGTACCGTTGGGGTCCATCATGCCGGTCATCAAGTACAGGCGATTGGGAAAAGTCGGGCCCAATACCGAGCAATGATAGGCGTCACAGAGGGTGTAGGCCTCCGCCAGAGCGTAGTAATACGGCAAATCATCGCGCGTGAAATACGTCATGGCGCTCGGTCCGTTGATTTGGTTCCAGTGGTCCCAATGACCCGAGTCCCATCCCCCATGTCCAGCACCCCAATCGTGCTCGACATCGTCCAGGCATTGCTGGGCGTAATGGAACGGCAAGACATAGCTGGAACCTTGCGGCTGGAAAAACACCGGGTTCCCGTTCGGCAATCGCAAGGCGTTGCGGTCGCTGAATCCGCGCACGCCTTTGAGCGTGCCAAAGTAGTGGTCAAATGATCGATTCTCCTGCATGAATATCACCACGTGCCGTATATCCCGGATTGTGCCCGTGATGTTGGTGGCGGATAGGACTACCAGAGCTGCCGGGGCGCTTGTAGCACTACCCGATCCGCTGCTGGCGATCACCGTGTAGCTGCCGGATGCGGTTAACGCCAGATTGGTGAGGAGCACCTGACTATTGGTCGCGCCTGCCAGAAGATTGCCGTCTTGAAACCACTGGTATGTTAGTGGCGGATCACCCGTGGCAACACACGAGAAAAGGAAGCCGTCCCCCGGATATCGTGTGCCACCCTGCGGTTGTTGAAGGAAGGACTGCGCGCGGAGCTCCCATAGCGGAGCCGTCAAGGCGATAATTCCCGCCGCGAGTCGAACCATCTTGACGAATCGACATCGGGAAAACGAAGGTGCTAAAACACTTCTCATCGCGACCACTCAACTTATTGTAGCGAAAAAGACAGACCGGGAGAAGACAAATCAGCAAGGCCGGAAGGGGGCAACTCCGTCGGTGGGCTGTCTTTCATCTCAGCATCATGACTGCGTAACTTGGGGCCGGCGGGGCTGGGTGCGTGTCCAGCCAGGTGACCGCCTCCGGAATTGTCGAGATTTCCTTCCGCAGGATGGCCAGGACCAGGTCTTTCGAGATCACGGTATTGAGAGGTGCGCCGTAGATCGTCGGCTGATTCTTCCCCGGCGCTTTCAAGATGAACGGCACACGATAATCGAGTTGGCCATCATAACCCCGGGCATCGCGCCACCAATGGTCGGAACTGATAATGACCCAGGAGCGGTCCCACTGGCCGGCTTGTTCCATGTCACGGCGGAGGATCCCCATCGTTATATCGGTCAACTGCAAGTTCTGAAAATAACCACGGGAACGGGAGAAGCTCGTAAGCGTGAACGCCCCCTTGGCGGCATCATAAATGCCGGGATAGTGTGGTCCTGGCAAATGAAGGAACACCAGCCCGTAGTGGCCGTCTCTCACGAGGTCGCGCGAGTTCTCCTGTGACTTCCGGTAGAGATCGATCTGCATCCAGCGCTGCTGCAAGGGTGACACCAATGACCAAATCTGCGTGATCATGCTGCGCAGAACCGTTTCGCTCCGGTCGGGTTGGTACGGCGGATAGGGATACCACACGGAATAGTTCAGGCAGGACGCAAAGAGACGGGTGTAGGGGTGGTACCATCCCACCAACGCGGTGTTAAAACCCAGTTCACGGGCGCGGGAAAAAACAGTCGGTTGCGTGCTCCACCCGACGGGAGCGCTGGCGTCCACGTAGGTGATGTTCAATTCATCTCTGGCAACCGGCTTCGCTGAGATGACATATCGGCCCGTGGTCAAGGCCGGCAGCGAGATGATTGTGGACGTCCCTGGTGGGAATGCATTCGTCGCCTGCAGGCTCTCGGCGCACACGCGATCAAGCTCGGGAAGTTGCGTGTCTTTCGGCCGGTTGGAGAACGCGAGCCGCTGATCCAATTCGTCGTAGATAATCCAGATGACGCGTGGTTCCACCGATGGCAGGGGTGTGGGGAATAACGACGGCAAGTGAGCAGAGACTCGGGGCGGCGTGTTTAGAAGGTAATACCCAATTTTCCCGAACGTCAAAACTGCCATCGGCACGCAGATCATCAGACCGGCAGCCAACACGCGCGCAGCGGTCCTGGGCCAATGCCAAAACACGAACAACACAACCAAGCCGCTGCCGATGAAGAATGGGCTCTTTCCCAAAACGATTACTTCGCTGCCCCGAACATGGAAATAATAGGTTCGCAGGAAATCGACCGGAATGACCAGTAGCGCACACACGATCACACAAGCGGCCCGGTAGAGGTTGCGTGAGTCGGCGCGTTTGACCCAACGAATCAACCGCCAACCAATGAGCCCAAACACAATCAGGTTTAGTCCCAACGCCAGTAGAGACTCTTTCGTTAGGGAATTGTGTTTGTAATAGCGAAAGTTCTTGTCGAAGAACAACGCAAACCGCGTTCGGATAAGACACAGGTTCACCAGCGAAAATGCCAGCAAAGCATCCGACACCGATTTCAATCGCTCTTTGACCAACTCATTCATGAATTGCTTTGGTTGCCGTAAGTATTGACCGCGAGGCGTTCAAGTCGATTCCTTTCGGCTCGTTTTTCGTAGCAGGTACAGCTGGCGGTGGGCGCCATCGAGTTGTTTGGAGCGAACAATCTGAAAACGCCTCCGGCATGCCGCCTCAAAATTGGCCTGGGTAAGGTCGGCATGAAGATGCTCACGCCCGCGAGCGATGGTTTGAAACATCTCATCGTCCGTCGGGACGAATTCGATAATCAACAGGTCGGTGGTCAATTCCGCCGCCAAATCCAATACCTCGTCCAGCGGAATGCGTTCCGTCACCAGCAAATGGTGTAACACGGCCAGCATCAATACCGTATCGAACGCGCCTGTGGCCCGCTCCAGGAAGCTGGTGCATTCCCGATTGCGCCAGCCTTTGGCGGCGCTCGGACGACACAAGTCCACGACCAGTGGGAGTATATTCCGGTTTTGATCCGACGCCTGCCGCCAGAGCGCGCCGACACAACTGAGATCGCTGTCAATCGCCACGACCTTCGCACCGGCGCGGGCCGCCAGGTCGCTGAAATGACCGGTATTGCACCCGATATCCAGAACCCGGTCCGGTTTGAACTCGGCCAGCGCGGTGCTAACAAATTCCTCCTTGGCGGAGAAATTCGCGTCGGTGTAACTGCAGGAATCCTGGTAATCCGACCAGACGGTGCGTCGGCCTGGTTCGGGCTCCACCCGTTGGAGCGATCGGCGAAGCCGGTTAAACAACGATTCCAGGATGAATCGTGCTTGCTCGTGATTTTGGAGAACGCGGTCGCGGTAGATGGTTCTTTGCCCATCTTTGCGCGAGAGCCAGGTCGGCAGGGAAACCTGCGTGAGAAAAGGCGGCAGAAACTTTCGCACCGGCCCGCAGAACCGGTACACGTCGCTTGCCTCGAGGCCGTCACGATGTTTGGTAAACACATCGGCGGGCCGGACCCCCCAATACTTGTAGGCCAGCAGCGGCAGCAAGAAAGTCCTGCAAAACTGCGCGTTCGGTTTCCAGATCGGGTCCCCCGGAGCGCGGCGCTCGAAGGAGAGCACATCAATGAAGACCGGTCTGCTTCCGCGAAACAGCACATTGTAGGGAGTTGCATCTTTCAGCGAGTAGCCGTCCCCCAAACACGCTTGCGCGAGGTCCAAGGTCAACATCCCTGCTGCATAGAGCATCTCGGGGGGCCACTCGTAGGGATAGCTGGGAAATTCCACACGCTCATGCTCAAACACTGCCGCCATCCCGTGTTCCGGAACAAACTCTTCAAAGCCCGTGGTCTGCCGCAACTCATCCAGATCGCCGGCACTCAACTGGCGAGTGGAAATGAGTTGTTGTCGGGCCACCAACTGGGTAGCTGTGGACGTCGCAAGGAAAGGCTCGATTTCGGCCAGCGCTGCGGGGTTCACCGTGCGCAATACCCGATTACCCCATGTAAAACAACGTCCACCGGGATCTCTGAAAGAGGAAACCGTCAACATAGCCAAGAAATCCGGTAACGGGAGGATTCAGCCGGATGCCAGGTCAATGTTTCCTGAACCACTTCTTCACCAGTCCGCCCAGGAAAACCCGGACTCGTTTGATATAAAACAGGCCTCCCACGCAGGCAGCCGCCAACATCTGCCAAATCAACTGGCCGGATCCAGGATCCACATAGGCCAACGGATACGTCACGTGGCGATTACTTTGGCCAGAGGGTGCATAAGAGAGTTCCCACGGTCCGTCCAAGGCCGATTTGCCTTGCCACGTGAATTGTCGATTGGCCGCAGAACCCTGCGAAAAGCTGCCCGCAAAGGCCGGAGTCCCCAAGACCGTTATTGCCAGGAGCACAATGAGCAAACTACGCCACAATAATTTAACAAATCCGTAACGCATCGATCCCAACTTAATCTAGGGCCTCGTAAACATGAGTCAAGCGCAATCACCGCCCATCAATGTGGCGCTGAGCAAGCCACTACGCGGCCTCCATTTCCAATCGACTGGGTGGTTCTCTGTCCTTCTCCGCGGCATTTCCGTGGCACAGCCGGAGCTTTTTGCGGCACGCTACTTCATTTTGTTGCAGGGTTGCGGTAGCACAAGCCGCTGAATCTGCTTGGTTTCCCAGGAAACTCGCTCAGCGCAAAATCGCTGGTCGGGGACTCGTAATCCCACGGTCGCAGGTTCGAGTCCTGGCAAGGCAGCTAATTCTCAACTGTGGCTCACGGGATGCCGGCGGCTTGCAGATGGGCTTCGAATTGGTTCACGCCAAGATGGCATCCTAGAAGCCCAGGTCTTCCCCTTTCGGCTTCAGGCTGAAGAGGTAGGCGACCAGGTCGTCGAGTTCAGGGTCTTTGATGGTGCCACGCCACCCGGGCATGTAGAGCGGAGGCGCCGGCTTGGATGGATCCAGCGAGGTGATTTCGTGCTGACCGTTGAGGATCCGCTTGAGTATTTCGTCCTTCGTGTAGCTGTCTGCGACATACTTGAGACTGGGGATCTGCTGGGCGGTCTTGGCATTCGGATTGGGCACGCCGCCTTGAGCGTTGGGGCCGTGGCAACCCGCGCAGCCGTATTTGCGGAAGACCTCGCGCCCGCGCTCGACCGGGCCCATCAGTGACGGGAGACTCAGCGCCACCTTTTGCTCGCGCAGGTGCATCAGGAAATCGGTCAACGACCGCGCCTCGGCCTCGGTGAAACCGAACTTCGGCATCACGGTGCCGGGGGTGACCACCTGCGGGTCTTTGAAATGCGCCACAATCCAGTCCGGCGCGCGCCGCAGGCCAACGTCATCCAACGCCGGGCCGACGGCCCCGCCCTTACCGCCGAGCGAGTGGCAGCCGATGCAGCCTTTCTGTTGGAACAGGCGCTGGCCTTCATCGGGACTGGCGATGACCTTCATCGAGGCGTAATAGCCCGGCACCATCTCACCGGTCTGGCTGAGCATGAACAGCGTGATCGCCTCCAGCTCCGGCTCGGAAAACTTCTGCGGCGGCATCCCCGATCCGGGGGTGACGGTGGCGGGCGACAGGAAATGTTTCTTCAACCACTCGGGCGAGCGGCGCGCGCCAACCTTGTCGAGGTCCGGCCCAATGATGCCGCCCGTGCCGCCCAGTTTGTGGCATCCGCGGCATCCACTGTCCTCAAAAATCTGCTGGCCGCGCGCCAACTCCGGTGCCGCCGGATTATCGGCGGCTTGATGGCACTTGCCGCAGGACGCCTGAATGTACAGCAACGGCAACATCGGTTCGTCCCAGTGCGGCACGTTGCCGTGGGCGGCGGCGGCAGTGGTGGCGCGGCCCTGGCCACGGTGGCAGATGGTGCAGCCGAATTTTTCAGACGGATGCTGCTCGTGTAAGGGGTGATACGCCAGCGGCTGCGGATAACCGCCGTAGGTTGGATCGTCCACGGCGAGATGGCAGGTCGTGCAACGGTCGACGCGATCAAGTTCCGGCAGAATGATTTGGCGGACCTGCACCGGTGTGGTCTGGGCGAGCGCACGCTGCTGGGGTGTTATGGCGCGGCGAACTTCTTCCCGGATAAACTTGCGCTGGAAATCCTTCCACTCACGAAACTGGTCCTTGTAATAGCCGCCGACAACCAGGCTACCGACAGCCAGGCCCAGCACCGTGAACCAAGGGTAGAATTTACGGACCGACTCGTTGGCCATGTCAGTGGCTCTCCGTCGCCGCCGGCGGCTTCTTCCAGGGTTCCTGCCACGACCAGTTGGGGCCGCGGAACAAGCTGCCGATGATCGTCAACACGATCGCCGTGATGAGGCAAATGCTAAAAATGGTGTTGGCGAGGACGCGTTCAGGGGCGAACCAGCGGCCGGTGCCATGGCGGTGCCGGTCCACATAGGGCAGGAGCACCAGCGTCACCACCAGCAACGTCGGCACGCCGACCCCGCCCCAGAATGCCGAGTGCGCCACCAGTTCCTGCAGGCCGAGGAAATACCAGGGG
>JBGOTY010000209.1:0-6490 GCA_041476745.1 Verrucomicrobiia bacterium
CCGACCAACCTGACGATGTGCAGCTTCTGTGGGAAGACCCACGGCGAGGTGCGCAAACTCATCGCGGGCCCGGGCGTTTACATCTGCGACAACTGCATCACGGTCTGCAAGAGCATCCTTGACAAGGAACTCGGCCAACATAAGACCAAGTCGTCTGCGGGTTTCCGCCTCAACGTCCCGAAGCCGGCGGAGATCCGGCGGCAACTCGACCAGTATGTGGTCGGCCAGGAACAAGCCAAGAAGACCATCGCGGTAGCGGTCCACAATCATTACAAGCGGATCCAGCAGGACACGGCGAGCCCCGACAAGGCGGCCAACGGCGCGGTCAAGCTGGACGAGCATCGCGACGTCGAGATCGAGAAGAGCAACATCCTGCTGATCGGGCCGACGGGCTCGGGGAAGACGCTGCTCGCGCGCACCCTCGCACGAATTCTTGAGGTGCCGTTTTGCATCGCCGACGCCACCACGTTGACCGAGGCGGGTTACGTCGGCGAAGACGTCGAGAACATCATCCTGCGACTGCTGCAGGGCGCTGATTATGACGTCAAGCGAGCCGAACTCGGCATCGTCTACATCGACGAGATCGATAAAATCGGGCGCAAGAGCGACTCAGCCAGCATCACTCGCGACGTTTCGGGAGAAGGTGTGCAGCAGGCCTTGCTGAAAATCCTCGAAGGGACGGTGTGCAACGTCCCGCCACAAGGCGGTCGCAAGCATCCACATCAGGAATACATCCAGGTCAACACCGAGCACATTCTCTTCATCTGCGGCGGCGCGTTCATTGGTCTGGACAAGATCGTCCAGCGACGCATCGGTGGCCACGCGCTTGGGTTCGCCAAGGCCGACGAGACGGTCAAACTGACCCAGCGCGCCAGCATCACGGAGCACGTCGAGCCGGAGGACCTGTTGAAGTTCGGGTTGATCCCTGAGTTTGTCGGGCGCCTACCTGTCGTCTCGGTCCTCAACGAACTAATCGAGCCCGAACTGATCGCGATTCTCACCGAAACCAAGAACGCGATGATCAAGCAGTACAGCAAACTGTTCGCGATGGAAGGTGTGAACCTCAATCTCACCAAGGACGCGCTGCAGGCGCTGGCGGAAGCCGCGCTCAAGAAGGGCACCGGCGCGCGCGCCCTGCGGTCGTTGTTGGAAAAACTGATGCTCGACTTGATGTACGAAATCCCCTCGCGCGACGACATCGCCGAAGTCACCATCAACCGCGGCGTCGTCGAAGGCAAACGCGAACCCCTCATCCGCAAGAAGCAGTCGAAGGACGCCGCCTAGTTTGTCGCCGTGGCGGGCGCGAACTTCTTCTGCTGTTGGTGATCGATTCTCTTTAGCTCTCTGCTCAGCCGATGCAGTTCGAAACTGTTGATAACAACGAGTGTCGCGACCAGGATCGTCAGGGTTAAAACAACAATCATCGCGCTGCCGCGTTCGTTTTTCATGACGGCCTCCTGACGACGGCGGTGAACGTGAATAGCGGACGCACGAGGACGACCTTTTGCGGGCTGGCAAGTTCCAATTCCCACCGCCACGCGTTGACTCGCTGGCGCGGGTCATCCGAGATGGTGGAAGCCTTCACCTGTTTGAGCACAACCACCCGCGTTGCGCCGGTCTGTCGCCAGACTGCACCGTCCGTGAAGACATACGCGACTTCACCGGATTGTTGCGGAATCGCCAGGCCATTTTCGATGACGTGTGGTGGAGCGATGGCGGTGCGGACGTCCTCGCGCCAACGTTCGCCGGCGCGCAGGGCACGGGTGATGTCGTCGGCATTACGGCGAAGGTTGCGGGTGTGCTGGTCGTACCGGTAATAGGCAGCGAAGGAGAGGTTGAGTACGACCGCGAGCACGGCAATATAGACGAGGCATTCGATCAGCGAATAACCGCGTTCCGATTTCATTGTCCCGCCGCCTCCCGTATAACGGGCGCTCCGAAGCGGGACTTCTCAGGTCGCCACTCCAACCGCAAACGTGGGCCGTGCACGGTCAGCGTAAACTTGCCCGGTGGCAAATACTTTGCTGATTCGGCATGGACGGCATACGGCGTCGTGCCTTCGGCAAAGGCGTGCCATTCGCCTGCGGCAAGGACCTCCATTTCGCCATCGATCGCTTCCATAGCCACGGCGCGCCAGTAGTAAACGCGGCACACATGTTGTTCGTCCACAAACGAAAACCCCAGTGGCAGGAGAATCGTGACGAGAATGGCCAGTGCCATCATCAGCTCGATGATCATCGAGCCATCCTGTGCAAGAGCATGTCGTTTCACCACAGGGCCTCACGTTGGATTACAGCGATAATGGGCTGGAAGATGGCCAGGGCAACGATACTGACCAGGACGCCGTTGAGAATTACCAGCACCGTCGAAAGCACTTGCGACGCGGCTTGCTCCTGCTGGTAAGCTTTGGCGTCCAATGTGTCGTGCCAGCCCTGGAGTGAGCGTAAGAAGCCATCATGCCCGTGCACGGCGTTGGTCAGACGCCACTGAAGCTCTCCAGAGTCGTCAATGGCTCGGATAGCCTCCGTGAGTCTTACGCCCCGTTGCAACTGTCCAATCACCCTTTGGGAGCGAGTCACGAAAACATGATTGCCCGTGCTCTGCGCCGCGAGTGTTACGGCCTCCGATTCGGGTACGCCAGCATCGAGAAGAATGGCCAGCATGGCCGAAAAGTCGCGCTGCATTCGCTTGTGGCGCCACGGCAGACGGAAGAGGGATTGATCGAGGAGAACTTTGATTGTACGCGAGTAGACGGATGGCCATCGTCGGCGCGCCTGACCCAGAAGCGGTAACAAGAGGCCAAGCGCTGCCGCAAGAACGCCGAGCGTCAACAGTGTTTTGGCGTAGGTGATGACCATCTGGGTAGCGATGGGCAGAGGCCCTGTTTCCAGCAGGTCATGAAAGATCTCCTGGAATTTTGGAATGATGACGATAACGAGGAACTGTGTGACCATCAGCAACGGTAACAACGGAGAAAAAACGGGAAGGTAATTGAACGCTCCCATCGCGCGTGAAGGACCGGCACTCAGCGCATCGCGACAAGGAGGCAAAACCTTGCGGATGTTGCCGAGGCGCTCGCCGGCTTGCAACATTGCCGCCACCGGTTCCGGAAGGATACCCCGCGTCGATTCGAGGGCGCGTCCTAGTGAAACTCCATCCTGAATGTGCTCGGCAAGCCGCTGGAATTCTTTTCCCAAAGTCTTGTCTCCCGTTGCGGCAATTTCAACGATCGCGTTCTCGGGACTGCGACCTTGCGCCAATCCCATCTCCAGCAGATCGAGAAACGCGTGCGCTGCTTCGCTTCGTCGCATGGGAGCCATAATGGAAAACTTTGCTGCCAGCAGCAGGACAATTCCCGGCAAAACCCATGGGGCGGCCTGGATTGCAAGAATACCCACGAATGGAGCCAGATCCAAAATCCAACTCCCCGTGGCGTGAGATAAATCGTTAAGTACGTTGAAAAATTGATTCATATCATTTTGGCAATCACGTGGATCGGCCTGTTATCCCCCGAGAGAACCCATTGCGCTCACCAGCGGCATAAACCCGGCGAGGATGAACAGGAATACCTGCAGGCAAATCGCCAGACCCATAATTATGACGGATGTGGGCAGCACCGCGTAGAGAAACGCTTCCATCCGGTAGGCGGTTCGTTGCCGATAAATCTCTGCGGCCTGCCGGAAGCCTTCCGCCAACTCCTCGCGCGCATTGCCGACAATCCAGAGGAACAAGGGAGGAAACGCATGGCTTCCTGCCGCAACATCTCGAAATTGGGCGTGTCCATCACCGAGGCGCTGCTGCCAGCGTCCCAAATCGGTCGCAGCAGGCGTGCCTTCCTCCAGGTCGCGGAGCAGCGTGATTGCTTGATTCAAGGTACAGCCACCCTGTAACATGATTTGCATCGCCGAGGCACACTGCCAGAGGCTCGCCTCATGAAAGGCCGGTACCCACCAGCGCCACTTCTGGCGCATCGACGGAAGGGCGAGCGTCACTGTTACCGCAATAAACGCCGTGGCGAAGACCAGAACCGGTGCCCAAAAGACGATGAGACCATGTCCGATGTAAAATTGTGTAAGCCAGGGCAACGATTTGCCCTCGAGTAAGTCGCGGTAGATGTCCGCAAACCCGCTGCGCATCACTTCCAGCACAATCGCCATCACAATCGAGGCGCCCAACAAGCCAGCCAAGAGGAGGATCGGGTAAACCATCAACCCCTTCAGCCGGGTCCAAATCAGATTGCCGGACTGGTAATAGTCGGCCACCAGCGTCAGCACGCCAGGCAGGTCGTTGCTCTGGACGCCAACCTGGATCATCTGGACGTAGAAAGCCGGTAGCTTGCGAGAGGCCAGCGCTTGTTTCATCGGGATGCCATTGGCGAGGTCGGCGCGCAGCTTCTCGAGTTCATCCCGCAGATCGCCTCGGCGCATGGAAGAGCAGAGTTGGCCAAGGGCGCTTTCGAGCGGAATGCCGTCACGAAGCATCGCGGCCAGCTGCTGGTTGAAAAAGGCGAATTCGTCCAGTTTCATGTGCCGAGTACCCTCCGGAGTTCAGCGTCATTGGTGATACCGCGTTCCACCAAAGCGCGGCCGGCGGCTTCGAGCGAGCCTGACGGTGCGATCGCCGCCAGTTCGTGCGTGCGCAGCCGCTCGCGCATGGGCTCGTCCATTTTTACGCATTCGACCAACGGCGTGCGGCCCTTGTAGCCGGTACGCAGGCACGACTCGCAAGCATCTCCCCGGCACGTCGGACAGAGGCGACGGATCAAACGTTGGTTGAGAACCAGTCCGACCACGGAGGCGATAGCAAAATGATCGGGGCACATCACCAGTAGCCGCTCGAACACGCCGCGGCACGAGCCGGCGTGCAAAGTGGAGATGACGAGATGCCCTGTGAGCGCGGCCCGCACGGCGATGTTGGCGGTCTCTTCGTCACGGATCTCGCCAATGACGAGGACTTGCGGGTCCTGGCGCAACAGGTGACGCGCGGCTTTCGAAAACGTCAGGCCGCGCGCGTCATTGATTTCCGTTTGCATCACGCCGGAAACGATCTGTTCGACGGGATCTTCGACGGTGATGATGTGGCGACCGCCCAAATCGAGAAGTTGCCGCAGACAAGCGTAAATGGTTGTCGTCTTGCCGCTACCCGCGGGACCCGTCAGCAACAACAGGCCGGCGGTTTGTCGCAGAAACTTCTCCAGTTCCGTGCAAACTGCGTCGGGGAAATCCAACTCGTGCAAGGTCGGCGCAGTGAAGTCGCTGAACAATCGCAATACGATTTTCTCGCCCGTGACCGTGGGGTAGGTGGCCACGCGGATGTCATGCTGGCCACCGACATCGGCCTTGTCGATACGCCCGTCCTGCGGGAGCGAATCCTGATACGTCTTGAGGCGCGCGAGGAACTTGATGCGGCCAAAGACGTGGTCGGCCAGGTCGGCCGGGATTTCCGAGACGGGCGTGACGATGCCATCAAGACGAAAAGCAACCTGGGTTGCGTCGGCCCGCTTCTGCAGATGAATGTCGCTGGCATTCGCATGCTCGGCCTGTTGGATCAGGCCCTCCAACACCTTCGGCGCCGAGTGGTCAGCCATGATTCCATCCAAGCAGAGAGCCCGCCGATTCGCCTCCAATGAATTGAGCCATCGTCACGACACGTCTCCCTTTCTTAAGAATTTGACAACCCCAGGGAACAATCGTCACGCGCAAACAGGTAATTTCATTGACCGCGTCGGCAAAGTTCTCCATCACTTAGGGGTGTATGGCTGAGAACCCAACAAAGATGCCCGCCGGGGTCGGCAATGCGTATCTATTTCAGGTGTTCAACACCGTGTCGTACACGATCGTGTTGGGCACGCCGATGATTCTCTATTTCAAGAGGCTCGGCGCATCGGCCACGGTATTGGGAATTGTGCTGGCGCTGCCGGCGTTGCTCAACATCCTGCAAATCCCCGCGGCGCACTTCGTCGAAGCCATCGGATATCGGGCGTTTGTGCTGCGCGGTTGGGCATTACGGGCGGCGTTCATTCTGGCCATGGCAGGCGTGGCGCTCTTGCCGGGGAAGATCAACGTGGTCACCCGCATTGCGTTGTTGTTGTTCCTACTGTTTGCCTACAACGCGTCGCGAGGCATTTCGTTGTGTGGCTTCTTGCCGTGGATCACACAATGGATCCCGGAGGAGGTGCGCGGACGTTATGTTTCGCGCGACCAGATGTCCAGCGCGTTGGCGATGCTGGGCACGATGATCCTCGCCGCGTTCTATCTGCGACCGCCGGAGAGGAAGTACGCGTATGGACTGCTGTTCTTCGCCAGCTTCCTCACGACGATCATCAGCCTCTGGTTTCTGCGTCGCATTCCCGATGTGCCCGTGCCGCCGTCGGCCGCAAGCCCGGAGCGCGTGCCGTACAAGGAGATGTTGCTCCATCCACCGTTTTTCAAGTTGCTGGTATACGACGTCGTCTTCCTTGTCGCCCAGGCGGGCAGCGGCGTGTTTTGGA
>JBGOTY010000210.1:0-6478 GCA_041476745.1 Verrucomicrobiia bacterium
ACACCATCGAGGGCGGCACGCACCTCAGCGGTTTCCGCTCGGCGTTGACCAAGGCCGTCAACCAGTACGCCAAGTCCAACAGTCTGCTGAAGGAAAAGGACCCCTCGTTCACCGGCGACGACCTGCGCGAAGGCCTCACCGCCGTCATCAGCGTGAAGGTCCCGAATCCGCAGTTCGAAGGCCAGACGAAGACCAAACTCGGCAATGGCGAGGTCGATGGCATCGTTTCCTCGATTGTGTACGAAGGCCTCATGACCTTCATGGAGCAGAATCCGCCCATTGCGCGGCGCATCGTCGATAAGTCGCTTACCGCCGCCCGTGCCCGTGAAGCCGCCCGCAAAGCTCGTGAAGCCGTCCGCAAAGGCGCGCTCACCAGCGGCGGTCTGCCCGGCAAACTGGCCGATTGTTCCGAGCGTAATCCCGAATTCTGCGAGCTCTACATCGTCGAGGGTGATTCCGCCGGGGGCTCCGCCAAACAGGGCCGCAACCGCCAATTCCAGGCCATCCTACCGATCCGCGGCAAGCTGCTCAACGTGGAACGGGCACGCGATGACCAGATGCTCAATAATACTGAGATCCGCGCGATGATCACCGCCATCGGCACGGGCTTCGGACAGGGCGAAAACGAAGGCGCATTCGACATCAACCGACTGCGCTACCATCGCATCGTCATCATGACCGATGCCGATGTGGACGGCTCGCATATCCGCACGTTGCTGTTGACGTTTTTCTACCGCAAGATGCCCGAACTTATCAAGGGCGGCTACATTTACATCGCCCAACCGCCGTTGTACAAAATCAAGCGCAAGAAGCGTGAAGAGTATATCGAGAATGACGACCAGATGAGCGGCATCCTGATCGAACTCGGTTCCGAGGAAGCATCCTTGTTCCGCCTGAGGGACAAGAAGGAGTTCTCCGGCCAGCCCTTGATCTCGGTTCTCGAATCGCTCCAGGAACTGGAGAAGCTCGTCGACACCATCGAGCGGCGTGGCATCAAGTTCGAGGAATACCTCGCCGCACGCGATGAAAAGTCGGGCGAGTTGCCCTCCTACGCAATCCGCCTCAAGGAAAACGGCGTCGTCCGCTTCGAGTTTGCCCGCACCGACAAGGAATGGGCCAGGCTTCGCGCCAAATACGACATCAGCCCCGACGAGGAAGTCGTCGCCGAGCCCAAGAACGGGGACAACCCCAAGGCTGTGACCGCGAAGCCGCTCGAACTTCACGAGTCGAACAGCATCCAGTCCACGATCGAAGCGCTCGAAAAGAAGGGTTTCAATCTCGAGCACTACGCCGCGCAGGAAAAGCCTCTCTTTGAGTTGGTCGAGGGCGGCGTTGCCGTCTCAGAGCCGACGGAGAGCGAGTCCCCTACCGAATCGCAGACCAAAGCTTCGCCCGCCACAGCTTCCGCGAAAGCGGGGGCGAAGGCCGAAGCGAAAAAGCCCAAGATGAAAGTCGAGGAGCGTCGCTCCGACATTCACTCCATTCCGCAGATTCTGGAGCAGATCAAGGAGATTGGCAAACGCGGTCTTACAATCCAGCGCTATAAAGGCTTGGGCGAAATGAATCCCGAACAACTTTGGGAGACGACGATGGATCCCGAGCGCCGCAAGATGCTCAAGGTTGAGTTGATGGACGTCGCCGCCACGGACGAGATGTTTACCATCCTCATGGGTGACGAGGTGGCGCCGCGTCGCCAATTCATCGAGGACAACGCCCTGAATGTCCGCAACCTCGACATCTAAATTCACGCCGTGACGCCCGAGGCCCAAGACTTGATCAATTTACGGCTCACCCAGGCAAATGAGAGCCTGAACGAGGCGCGTTTGCTTATCGACCAACAGATGCGTCGCGGCACGATGGACCGCGTGTACTTCTCGATGTTCTATTGCGCGTGCGCGCTGCTCGCGACGAAGGAGTTTGGCCCATCGCGCGACGGCAACGTCGCCGCGAAGTTCCAGCGCGAGTTCGTGAAGACGGGCTTGATCCCGCAGGAGTTCGGCGAGCGGTTCAAACGCGCCACGCAGTTGCACCAGGACGCCGACTTCGGCGCCAATCCGCCGCCCGGCTGTGATCGGCTGAAGGAATTGATGGCTGACGCCGAGAGCTTTCTAACAACAACGAAGCTGTTTTTGGGGAAACAGTAGGATTCAACTATGTACGCTCAAAACGAGAAGGTCACGCCGGTCAACATCAGCGAGCAGATGCAGCAGGCCTACATCGATTACTCGATGTCGGTCATCGTCGGGCGCGCCCTGCCGGACGCGCGCGACGGCTTGAAACCATCCAATCGCCGCGTGCTGTATGCCATGTGCGAAATCGGTCTGTTGCACAACCGTTCCTACTCAAAATGCGCCAAGGTCGTCGGTGAAGTGCTCGGCAAATACCACCCGCACGGCGACGCCAGCGTTTACGACACGCTCGTGCGCATGGCACAGGATTTTGCGATGCGCTATCCGCTCATCGACGGTCAGGGCAACTTCGGTTCCATCGACGGCGACCCCGCGGCTGCCTACCGCTATACGGAATGCCGCCTCGAAGAAATCGCGGAAGAATTGCTCGCTGACCTCGACAAGGACACGGTCGATTTTCAACCTAATTTCGACGAGAAGGAAAAGGAGCCGGTCGTCCTGCCGGCGCGCATCCCCAATCTCCTGATCAACGGCAGCACGGGCATTGCCGTCGGCATGGCCACGAATATTCCGCCGCATAACCTCACCGAGATCATTGACGCCTGCTGCGCGCTGATCGATGAGCCGGAACTGGAACTCGAGAGAGTCGCCAAATTCGTCAAAGGCGCTGATTTCCCGACGGGCGGCCTTATCTGTGGCAAGCAGGGCATCAAGGATTACCTGCTCACCGGCCGTGGCAGCCTCAAGATTCGTGGCCGCATCGGCGTCGAGGAGGTCAAGGGCGGCAAAGAGCGCCTCATCATTTCCGAGATCCCCTATAACGTCAACAAGGCCTCGCTCATCGAGCGCACCGCACAACTCGTCAACGAAAAGAAGCTCGATGGTATCAGCGACATCCGTGACGAATCGAACAAGGACGGCATCCGCGTCGTCATCGAACTGAAGCGCGACGCCATCCCGAAGGTGGTGATCAATAACCTCTTCAAGCACACGCAGCTCGAGGACAGTTTCGGCGTCATCATGCTCGCGATCGACCACGGCCGACCGCGCATCATGAACATCAAGCAGATGATTGAGTGCTACATCGCGCACCGCCGCGAAGTCATCACCCGCCGCACGAAGTTCGAGTTGCAGAAAGCCGAGGAGCGCGCCCACATCCTTGAAGGCTTCCGCATCGCACTCGACAACATCGACGCCGTGGTCAAGATCATCCGTAACGCCGACGACCGCGAGGATGCGAAGAAGAAGTTGATGGACAAGTTCAAGTTGTCCGATGTCCAGTGCAACGCGATCCTCGAGATGCGCCTCTACCAGCTCACCGGTCTCGAACGCGACAAGATCGAGGAGGAGTACCTCGAAATCATCAAGCGCATCGAATACTTGAAGGGCCTGCTCGCCAGCGAGAAGAAGCTCATGGCCGTCGTGAAAACCGAGTTGCTCGAAGTCAAAGAGAAATACGGCGACACGCGTCGCACGGACATCGTGGCCGACGAAGGCGAGATCAATGTCGAAGACCTCATCGTCAACGAAGCCTGCATCGTCACCATCTCGCACCAGGGCTACATCAAGCGCACCGCCGTCAGCGCCTATCGCTCGCAACGTCGCGGAGGCAAGGGCGTTATGGGCATGGAACAACGTGAAGAGGACTTCATCGAGCACCTTTTCACCTGCTCCACTCACGATTACATCATGTTCTTCACCGAGGAAGGACGCGTGTACGTGGAAAAAGTTTACGAATTACCGGAAATGGGCCGCGCCGCAAAGGGCAAGAGCCTTGCGAACTTTCTCCAACTTCGTCCCGAGGAAAAGGTCTCTGCGCTCATTCGCGTCAAGGAGTTTACCGACAAACAGTATCTCTTCATGGCGACCAAGGTCGGTATCGTAAAGAAAACCAACCTGGGCGAATACGCCAACCCGCGAAAGGGTGGGGTCATCGGCATCAAGATCGAGCAGGGTGACCGACTTATCGGCGTGAAACTCACGAACGGCAACAACGAGATCGTCCTGGTTACCAGGGACGGTATGAGCATCCGGTTCCATGAAGAAGAAGCGCGCGATATGGGCCGCGCTTCCGTCGGCAATTGGGGCATCCGCCCGGACAAGGGTGACTACGTCATTGGCGTTGAAATCGTTGACACCAATGCCACGCTTCTCGTCGCCGGCGAACACGGCATCGGCAAGCGCACCCCGTTCGACGAGTATCGCGTCCAGTCCCGCGGCGGCAAAGGCATCATCACCATGAAGACCACCGACAAGGTCGGCAGCGTGGTCGGCGCCCTCAGCGTCACCGACACGGATGAGATCATGCTCTCCACCTCCCAGGGCCAGACCGTCCGCACCAGTTGCAAGGACATCCGCATCGCGGGAAGAAACACCCAGGGCGTCAAACTCATCGACCTCAACCAAGGCGACAAACTGGTGGCCATCGCCCGCGTCATCTCCGAACAACAGGAGCAAGCGGCGGAAACCGTCGAAGAAGAAAAAAACGACAAGAAGTAGCCAGTGGCTCTCGTCCGGAGACAAAGGGCTGTTCCGCTGGCCGGGAAGTGCTGGACGACGGCTGCCTCAGAGTCGCATGATCGTAGCGTCAATCCGACGTGACCCGCTTCAAGGGCCGTTTTCATCCTGGCTGAATGCGCTTTGGTTTCATCGGTTCGCTCGTGTCAGCACAACCATTACTCCACGCAAGAGCGGACAATCTACCAGGACGGCAAGAGAGCATAGAAGATTGCTGAAGGGTTGGTACTGGCACGCTTTGAGCCCTCCCGAAGTCACTCGAGCCTTCCTTGCGCTGTCATTCTGAGCGAAGCGAAACTCGCCGAGAGGCCGCTTGTCGTGCAGTGGCAAATCTCTCTTTTGCGTACGCGCCGGCAAGATAGCGAGACCCTTCGCTTCGATTAGGGTGACATGGAATTTCTGGAGTTGTTGGAAACCCGCGAGTACCGAAAAGTTCGCGAGCGCGGGTGATCGCGCGATTTTTATTTGCAGCTTCCGCGAAAAACTCCGTCAAAAAAATTTCTGGTTTTCGTTTCTTTGTGCTGGTGTAATTGCGCGCGCAGGTTCATGGTAGCATGCAATAGCTCTTCTCGGAGCGGAATGGGGGTGAGGTGGAATGGCAAAGAAGAAAAAAGGTAAGAAGAAGGGTGGAAAGAAGAAGCGTTAGTTTCGCGATTGCGGGCTTCACTGGTGGCGTCGAAACCTGGCGTCCCCGGTGATGCCCGCAAGACCACCTCTCCCCTCCGAAGAGTTTATTTCGTCCGTTCGCTCACCTTCCTTTTGCACAGCGCCGACAACTTCCCCCGTTGGCTTCCTGCTTGACTGCCGTGGCATCTCTGGGAAGCTTTTGGGCATGAAAACCCTTCTCTTCAGTTTTGCACTGCTGCTGGGCTTCACCTGGCAGGCGTTCCCCGACGACCCCGTCATTTCGATTCCACCCGGCGAAGCAAACGCCAAGGAGGCATTGAACAAGTCACCGCGTCATGGCGAATGGGTGGACGTGCGCGTAGCGAGCATGAAAAGTCCATTACGCTGTTTCGTGGTTTACCCGGAAATAAAGGAAAAGGCTCCCGTGGTCATCTTGATCCACGAAATCTTTGGTTTGACGGATTGGGCCCGCGCCGTGGCCGACCAGCTGGCAGCCGACGGCTTCATCGCCATTGCGCCGGATCTGTTGTCGGGGAAAGGACCCGGGGGCGGCGGGACGGAATCGGTTTCCAACCGTGACGACGTGGTGAAGCTGGTGCGCGACCTCAAGCAGGAGGATGTGATCATCGCGTTGAACGCGGTGCGGGACTACGCGATCAAGTTGCCCGCGGCCAGCGGCAAGTCCGTGTCGATCGGGTTCTGCTGGGGCGGTGGTGTGAGCTTCCACTACGCGGCAGCGCAACCCGCACTCGATGCCGCCGTGGTTTACTACGGCACCAGCCCAAGCGATGCCGTCGAGTTGCAGAAAATCAAAGCGCCCGTGCTGGGATTGTACGGTGGAGACGATGCGCGTGTCAGTTCAACAGTCCCGCCCGCCGCCGAGCAAATGAAAAAGCTCAGTAAATCGTACACATACCACCTTTACGAAGGCGCCGGGCACGGTTTCCTCCGCGCCCAGGACGATCGTAACGGTGCGAACCTGCGAGCGTCGAAACAAGCGTGGCCCGTAACGATCACGTTCCTTCGTCAGAACACGAAATAGTTGCCACAACCGGGTCGTCGTTCAACCCCTGAAGCAACCTGCGGCGGAATTCAGAACCCGGGTTCCGGGATTCTGGTAATATCCGCGTATGTCATTGTTCTTGTTTTGGCTCGCCGCGGTGACGCTCTTGCTGGTGTTGGCGACAGCAGTCGAGTTTGCCATC
>JBGOTY010000211.1:0-6450 GCA_041476745.1 Verrucomicrobiia bacterium
CTCACCAAGCCGTTCGTCCACCTGCACACGCAGTTCAACCGCGACCTGCCGTGGGCGACGATCGACATGGATTTCATGAACCTCAACCAGTCCGCGCACGGCGACCGCGAGGCGGGGTTCATGCACACGCGCCTGCGGCTCAACCGCAAGGTCGTGGTCGGGCACTGGCGGGACCCCGAGGTGCAAGACCGCCTCGCCGCCTGGATGCGCGCCGCGCGTGCGTGGCACGACTGGCAGGGCGCGAAGTTCGCGCGCTTCGGCGACAACATGCGCTACGTCGCCGTCACCGACGGCGACAAGGTTTCCGCCGAGATGCGTTTCGGTTTTTCGGTGAACGGTTACGGTGTCGGCGACCTCGTCGCGAAAACCTCCGACGCCGCCATCGACCACAAAGCTGTCGACCAGCTCTGCGCCGAATACGAGGACCGCTATCAAGTGGCCAAGGAACTTCGCGGCGGCGGCGCCCGCCACGAGGCGTTGCGGTATGGCGCGCGCATCGAACTGGGCCTGCGGAACTTTCTCGAGGAGGGCGGCTTCAAGGGGTTCACCACCACCTTCGAAGACCTGCACGGCTTGAAACAACTGCCCGGCCTGGCCGTTCAGCGCCTGATGGCCGACGGGTACGGTTTCGGCGCGGAAGGCGACTGGAAAACCTGCGCGCTGCTCCGCGCGATGAAGGTCATGGCCGCCGAACTCAAAGGCGGCACGTCGTTCATGGAGGATTACACCTACCACCTCCACCCCGACGGCCCTCTCGTCCTCGGCGCGCACATGCTCGAAATCTGCGAGTCCATCGCCGCCGCCAAACCGTCCCTCGAAATCCATCCGCTCGGCATCGGCGGCAAGGAAGATCCCGTGCGCCTCGTGTTCAACGCGCCCGCCGGCCCCGCGATCAACGCTTCCATCATCGATCTCGGCAACCGGTTCCGCCTCATCGTCAACGAAGTGGACGTCATCAAGCCGCCCCAACCGCTGCCGAAACTCCCGGTCGCCCGCGCCATCTGGAAATGCCGCCCCGATTTCAAGACCGCCTGCGCCGCCTGGATTCACGCCGGCGGGGCGCACCACACCGGCTTCAGTTACGCCGTTACCACCGACCACATGGAAGACTTCGCGGAAATCGCCGGCGTGGAATTGGCGATCATCGACCGCGACACCAAACTCCGCCCCTTCCAACAGCAACTCCGCAACAACGAGCTTTACTACCACCTCGCCCACGGCCTGGGACAGCTGTGACAGACACGTGATTCCATGAACATCCGCCGCCTGGTTCTCGACGATTTGAAAATTGGCGTCGCCGCAATCCAGAACATCAAGCGCGCTCAGGCAACCACCGGGGTAGTTGCACAATTCCTCAAGCGTCCCGATCAATACTTCATCGCCGCTATCGAGGACGATCGACCAATTGGGTTCGCCCTCGCCTATGAGCTGGAACGGATTGACCGCCCCCATCCGATGATGTTTCTCTACGAAATCGAAGTTGTTGAGAGTCATCAACGGCAGGGGGTCGCGACGGCGATGATTGAGTTGCTGAAGGAAATTTGCCGCGAGAAGGATGCGTTCAAAATGTTCGTGATCGCCGCGGCGTCCAACAACGCAGCCCTTCGCCTCTACGATTCCACTTTCGGAGACACGAGAGAAATAAAGAGGGAGAATGTTGTCTATTCGATCGAAACAAACGCGTGACAAGCCACCGGTCACGCGGCATCCGACCTCTGCTCCTACGATGCTCGCCGCCCGGCTTCATGGCCCGCGCGATATCCGCATCGAACGCGTCCCCCACCCCGGCGCGCCCGGTAAGGGCGAAGTTCTGATCCGCGTCACCGCGACCGGTATCTGCGGAAGCGATCTGCACACGTACCTCGACGGCCGCATTGGCGACACTGCCCTCAAAGCGCCGCTGATTCTCGGACATGAGTTTGCCGGCGTCGTGGAAGCCGTCGGCAAAAATGTGGAAAATCTGCGCCCCGGCATGCGCGTGGCCATCGATCCCGCGCAACCCTGCCACCGCTGCGACCTCTGCGAGCGTGGTCATCCCCATCTCTGCCGTCGCCTGCACTTCTGCGGTTTGTACCCGGACGACGGCAGCCTCGCCGAGTACATCCGCGTGCCGTCGAAGACCTGTTTCCCCGTTCCCAGGACAATTGATGATGCTGCGGCGGCGCTGCTGGAACCGCTGGGCGTGGCGCTGCATGCCACCACTCTCGCTAAGATTCGCGACGGCGACCGCGTCGCCGTTCTCGGGGCCGGTCCAATTGGCCTGCTGCTCATCCAGACCGCCAAACTGGCCGGCGCAGGCGAGATCTTTGTGAGGGACCCGCTGGCATGGCGCGTGAAGCTGGCTCGCAAGTTCGGCGCGCGACCGCTGCCGGACAAAACCGAAGTGGACGTCGTCCTCGAAGCCGCGTGGGGCGCCGAAGCGATTGACCAATCCATCGAGATCGTGCGGCCCGCGGGTAGAGTGGTATTGGTCGGCATCCCCTCCGAGGACCGCTGCGCCTTCCAGCACTCGACCGCGCGCCGAAAAGGTTTGACGGTTCTCTTCAGCCGGCGCATGAAACACACGTACCCGCGCGCGATCCAACTGGTGACCTCCGGCCGCGTGGACTTGTCTTCGCTGGTGACGCATCGGTTTCCGCTGCGCCGCGCCGCCGAGGCATTGGCGCTGTGCGCGGATTATCAAGACAAGGTCGTGAAGGCGGTCATCACGTATTAACAGGAACGACACATGAGCCCTCGTTACAGCATCGGTCTGGACTACGGCACGAACTCCGTTCGCGCCCTCATTGTCAACGTCGCCAATGGCAGGGAGGTCGGGACGGCGGTATGGGATTACGCTCACGGCACGCACGGCGTGATTCTCTCCTGCGATCCCAATCTAGCCCGGCAGCATCCGGCGGATTATCTCACCGGCGCGGAGATCACAATCAAGAAAGCCCTGGCCCAGGCGAAGCGCGCCGTGCGCGCTTTCCGGTCGGAACAGGTCATCGGCATCGGCGTGGACACGACCGGCAGCACGCCCCTGCCGGTCGACGCCAGCGGTCGGGCGCTGGCCTTCGACAAGCGCTTTGCCAAAAACCCCGTCGCGATGGCGTGGCTCTGGAAAGACCATACCGGCGTGATCGAAGCGGCGGAGATCACGGAGTTGGCGAAAGAGATTCGCCCCCACTATCTCGCCAAATGCGGCGGAACGTATTCCAGCGAATGGTTCTTCAGCAAGATTCTGCATTGCCTGCGCGTCGCTCCGGCGGTGTTCGACGCCGCCTACACGTGGGTCGAGATTGCCGACTGGATTCCCGCAATGCTTACCGGCACGGAAGCGCCAGACAAACTTACCGTCGGCATCTGCGCGGCCGGTCACAAGGCTATGTATAATGACGCCTGGGGCGGCTATCCGGACGCCAAATTTCTCGGTCAGCTTCACCCAAAACTCGGCGAACTCCGTTCGCGTCTCCGCCCGCAAGCCCGAATGATCGATCGTGCCGTGGGTGGACTGACAACGGATTGGGCGCGACGCACCGGTTTGCTGGCCGGCATTCCCGTTGCCGTGGGCGCGTTCGATGCGCATCTCGGCGGCGTGGGCTGTGGCATCGCGCCAGGCACGCTGGTCAAAATCATCGGCACCAGCACGTGCGATATCGTGATCGCACCGGTCGGTGAACAACTGGCCGACATTCCCGGCCTGTGCGGCATCGTCAACGGCAGCGTCCTGCCGGGCTACCACGGATTGGAAGCCGGACAGTCCGCCGTCGGGGACATTTTCAACTGGTTCGTCAACTATCTCCGCGCCGGCAGTCACGAAGACCTCACGAAAGCCGCCGCCAGGCTGAAGCCGGGCGAGAGCGGTCTGCTCGCGCTCGATTGGAACAACGGCAACCGCACGATCCTCGTGGACCAGCGGCTCACGGGCTTGCTGTTGGGCCAGACGCTCTACACGACCCCGGCCGAGATCTATCGCGCGCTGATCGAGTCGACGGCTTTTGGGGCACTGACGATCATCAATCGTTTCGAGGAATACGGCGTGAAAATCGAGCAGATCGTCAACTGCGGCGGCATCGCCGAGAAAAATCCGGTGGCGATGCAGATTTACGCGGACGTGACCGGTCGCCCGATGAAAATCTCGCGGTCGGCGCAAACCTGCGCGCTCGGCGCGGCCATCGCGGGCGCGGTCGTAGCCGGGGCGCATCCGAATTACGCAGCCGCCCAAAAGGCAATGACCGGCGTGAAGAAGCGCGTGTTCACCCCCAATCCGCGGGCGCTGGCCGTTTACAAGGAGCTTTACGCGCTCTATCGCAAACTGCATGATGCCTTCGGCACGCGGGAGTGGAATGGCAACCTGCACGATGTGATGAAGCGGTTGCTCGAAGTTCGCGCGAAGGCAAGGGATTGATCATGCTCGAAGAACTAAAAAAACGAGTTTGCGAAGCGAACCGGCAACTGGTCGCCGCCGGTCTGGTTATCCAGACCTGGGGCAACGTTAGCGGCGTGGATCGCGCCAGCAGCAACCTCGTGATCAAGCCGTCCGGCGTGTCCTACGACGGAATGCGGCCGGAGCACATGGTGGTGGTGTCGCTCGCCACGGGCAAGGTCGTGGAAGGCGATCTCAAACCAAGTTCCGACACCCCAACGCATTTGATCCTGTATCGCGCGTTCCAGGAAATCGGCGGCATCGCGCATACCCACAGCCTCTACGCCACCGCCTGGGCGCAGGCCAGACGCGAGATTCCGGCGCTCGGCACGACGCACGCGGATTATTTCCACGGACCGGTCCCCTGCACCCGCTTGCTCACCGCGAAAGAAATCAAGAGCGACTACGAAGTGAACACGGGGCACGTCATCGTCGAGCGGTTCAAGAAGCTCAATCCACTGCATTCTCCCGGTGTGCTGCTGGCCAGTCACGCGCCGTTCGCGTGGGGCGCGACGGTTGAGAAGGCGGTGGAGAACGCCGTCGTCCTCGAACACCTCGCGCGCCTGGCTTCCGAGACGCTGCGCGTCAAGCCGTCAATCAAACCGATGCCCGGTGGGCTGCTCGACAAACATTTCCTGCGCAAGCACGGTCCGCGTGCGTACTACGGCCAGAAGACGGAGTGACGATGGAACGCATTTCAAAAGTACGAGTCGTGCCCGTCGTGGTCATTGACCGCGCGGAAGACGCCGTCCCGCTTGCCGAGGCGCTCCTTGCGGGCGGCCTCAACGTCATGGAGATCACTTTCCGCACGCCCGCCGCCGAGCAGTCCATCCGCAATGTTCGCAAAGCATTCCCTAAAATGCTGGTGGGCGCCGGCACAATCCTGGATGTGGGGCAGTTGCAGCACGCCGTCGACGCCGGCGCGCAATTCGCCGTCGCGCCGGGCTTGAATGAGGCGGTCGTAAAGAAATCACATGCGTTGAAACTGCCGTTCGTGCCGGGCGTCATGACGCCCTCCGACGTCGAGCACGGGTTGGCGCTGGGCTGCAAGCTTCAGAAGTTTTTCCCCGCCGAAGTCGCCGGCGGCGTAAAGATGCTCCAGGCGCTGGCCGGACCGTATGTGCACACCGGTTTAAAGTTCATCCCGCTGGGCGGCATCAACGCCAGCAACGCCCGCGCGTACCTCACCCTGCCGATTGTCGCGGCCATCGGCGGTTCCTGGATGGTCGAGCGAAAGCTGATCGCGGAGAAAAACTGGTCGGCCATCCGCACCCTGACCGCCGAAGCCGTGCAACTCGCGGCCTCGGTTGCCGCTTAAGACGATTCGGAAAGCTAACGATAGGTCTTGTCGTCGATGCGGCTGAGGTCGATCCCGTCCTTGAAAACCCCGACGGTCACAACCGCGAACGTGAATACGGTGGTACCGGGCTCCAGGTGCCCGCCGAAAGCCTTGTCCGGGTCGGCCAGGGTGAGGTGGGCGTGGACGCGGCCGTCGATCACATAACCGTTCATGCTCACAATGTCAGCGGGGCCTGTGGGGTTCTTCACGTAGATGTTTCTGGAAGGAAAGGTTCCATTGCTGACCGTGTGAACGTGATAGCCGCGAACCGACCCGATGCCGGCCAGGATCACGGCGTTGTGGATCTTTTGCTCTTTCACCATGCGCTCCAGGCCGGCCAGGAGGTCGGTCTGATATTTGAAGCGCAAAACCAGAACCCGGTCAAATTGCCCGCTCAACGCGTACACGTCCGGCACGGCGCCGCTGTTGGTTTTCGAATCTTCCGCCGGCGTCGTGGCGTTGGTCACTTCGGTGCGAGTGGGTTGGGCTGTGGTCACGGTCACGATCGCCAGAAAACCCAGGATTTGAATCAATGGACGCATAGGATGTCTCCTCATTTGGTGGTAGTGTCCAGAATCTTTCGCACTTTGAGTTTAGGTCCTTGATCTGATCGGTTCCTTGCCCTCCTCCGAGGAGGAGGGCAAAAAGTTTCACGCGGCCAGCGTGGCCGTCTCCTTGAGTCGCTCCATGTCCAGGTAGCGTC
>JBGOTY010000212.1:0-6412 GCA_041476745.1 Verrucomicrobiia bacterium
CACTACTTCACGATGGATTTCATCGAAGGCCAATCGCTGGCCGACCTGATGGCCCGCGGACCGTTGCAGCCGCGCGAGGCTCTGGAGATCGTGAAGCAGGCGACCGAGGCGCTGCGGTACGCGCACGAGCAGGGCATCGTCCATCGTGACATCAAGCCGGGCAACATCCTTCTCGACAAGGAAGGCCGGGTGAAGGTTACCGATTTTGGCCTGGCGAAAGAGATTTCCCGCGAGGACATGCACCTGACGATGGAAGGTCAGGTGATGGGTACACCGCGGTACATGTCGCCGGAGCAGGCGACCGGGAGAACGTCGCAAGCCGACGCGCGTTCGGACATCTTCTCGATGGGCGTTACGCTGTATGAAATGCTCACGGGGCGGCCGGCGTTCGAGGGCGACAACGTCGTGCAGATGTTGCAGCAAGTCATCGCGGAAGATCCGCCGCGCCCGCACAAGCTCAATCGCAAGGTCCACCGCGACGTCGAGACGATCTGCCTGAAGGCCATGGAAAAGGTGCCGGAACTCCGCTATCAATCGGCGCTGGAAATGACCAATGACATCGATCGGTTTCTGGGCGGTGAGCCGATTGAAGCGAAGCCCGCCAGCATTCTTTACTACGCCGGCCGGCGGCTGCGGAAACATTGGAAGGGGCTCGCGTTGTACGCGATCGTGCTCTACGCGACGATCCATGGGATTATTCTCTATCTCAACAGTCGTCCGAGCGCACTGCACTTGAGCGTGGAGACACCGGGCGCGATGGTGGCGGTCGATCATTCCGCGTTGTCCGATTCCGAAATGCAATCGGACTTGAGCCTGAAGGCTGGCGCGCACGAAATCCTGGTCGAGAACGAGCCGTTGTACGACCCGAAACAAATCAACATCAGCACCAAGCCCGGTGAGAGCCGCACGATGAGCGTTGCCCTGCTGCGTCGCAAGGGCTCGTTGGCCATCACCACCGATCCGCCGGATATTGGGGTGACTGTGACGGGTGGCGACGGCTTCCATGCGACATTCCAGGGACCGACGATCCAGCAGGAACTGCCGACGGGGCGATACACACTGTTCGCGCACAAGGACAACTTCCTGGCGCAAGCGCTGGAGATAAACGTCGCCGCACATCAAACGCAGGCGCTGCTGTTCTCGTTGCCATCGATCACCTTGTGGGCAGCGCAGACGAGCGGCAACGTCCTGTCTGTGCCGGTGGTCGCCGATCTTGACGGCGACGGCATTGGCGATGTTGTCGCTGGTGACGACGATGGGCGTATCTATTGTCTTTCGGGCCGCAACGGTATTCCCTTGTGGGTGTTTCGGACGCACGATGCCGTGCAGGCTCCCTTGTCGATGGCCGACGTGAATCATGACGGCACTCCCGACATCATCGTCGGTTCGACCGATCATAACGTCTATTGCATCGACGGCAAAACCGGTCGTGCGTTGTGGACGTTCGAAACGCACGGCGCTATTTACGGCCCCGCGCTGCTGAAAGACGTGAATGGAGACGGCGTGCCGGAGGCGTTTGTCGGCTCGGATGACGGGAACCTGTACACCCTCAACGGAGCGGATGGCACATTGCTCTGGAAGTTTCGCGCGGTCGGACGGATCAACAGTTCGGTAGCGTGGGCGCGCGACGCCGGCGAGGATGTACTGTTGGTCGGCAGTCTCGACCATAGCCTGTACTGCCTCCACCCGAAGACGGGAGAATTGCTCTGGAAAGTCGATGTCGGTGCGCCGTTGTATTACCCCGCCCGCATCGAAGACCTCGAACAGAACGGCAAAATGCTTGCGCTGTTGCCCACGCCGCGGACCGCCGGCGACGTGCGCACATATACGGCGGTCTCCCTGGCGGAACACAAAGTTGTGGGCACGAGCGCCGAGTTCCCGCTCTGGCTCGATCTCAATGGGGACGGGAAGCCTGAAAAGATCGTGGTGGGTGAGAAATCAACAATTTGTTTTGCGCATGATGGTGTGACGCAGTTATGGAAGACGGACTACCTCGTCATTACGCCACACGCGGCCGATGTAAACGGCGACGGCGTGCTGGATCTGATTTTCAATTACGGACCGGACCAGCTCGTTTGTCTCTCGGGACACGACGGCTCGGAGATCGGCCGCATCAAGCTCGACGCGGAGACAGGTCGCGGGTACGCGCTGGATGACGTCGACCGCGATGGCACGCCGGATCTGGTTGTCGGCGCGGGGCGGAGGATCGACTGCTTCTCCTGGGTTGGGGGGCGGAAACGCTGGGTAAACAATGGCGCCACGTATTTTGACGCGCCGTTTGCGGTTGAGGAGGGGCGTGTCTTCACGAAGTCGATCGGCGGGGAGATTGCGGCGTATGATCCCGAGCGTCAGGACCCGATTTGGAAAGTCCAGACATCGGCGCAACCGTCGCCCTATGTGGGCGTCGCCGCAGGGCGGGGGGTGGTGGTGGATGCGGATGCGAAGACGCGACAGCTTTCGGCCTATCGCGCGAGCGATGGCGGCGTACTGTGGCAGGCGCGACTGCCGGGTGACGCGGATGCACCGATTGGCGCTCCGATCATTGGACAAGGCGTGGTAGCGGTCGGCGATGGGGCGACAGGGTTCTATGCTTTCTCATTGGAAACCGGCACCCAACGGTGGGCCACGGCCATGTCCGAGGTGGTGGCGCCTGCCGCGGTGGACAAGGAATTTGCTTTTGTCGGGGATGGAAAGGGAGTGCTCCATTGCTTGTCGCTCGCCGATGGCAAGGAACTGTGGCAGTTTCCCGTTTCCGATCCGTTTCCGTCCGCGCCCGCGCTGGTGGACATCAACGGTGATGGACAGAACGACGTTGTAGCCGTGTCTGACAACGGCTTCGTTTATGCCATCGACGGGAAAACGGGCAAGGAGTTGTGGGACTACCAGTTTTCCACGACGCGCTCGCGCACCCATAATGGGATCGCGCTGGCAGACGTGGACGGCGATGGGTTTCCCGAGGGAGTTGTGGTGAACCCCAAGGGAGACATTGTTTGTCTCGACTTGAAAACGGGCAAGCCGAAGTGGACGGGCATCCTGGGTGAGCCGGTCATGTCAGCGGCGGCGATTGCCGACATGAACGGTGACGGTATACCCGATGTCCTGATTGGTACGATGGGACGGCGCGTGCATTGCATTTCGGGCAAGGGGGATCGGCAACTCTGGAGTTACGAGGTCGGCTCGCAGATTCGGTACTGCGTGCCGGCGCTGGTTCGCAGCGGGGACGCGAAGGGCGCGCCGCTGGTGTTCGTCGGAACGGGTCCGCCGGAGAATGGTCTTTATTGCCTCAGCGGCGATTCACCGCGCCTGCATGATCGTGGCTGGTACGGACCGTGGAAGGAACTGACAGCGGTCAGACATTGAACAAGGCACGGCGCCAAGGGGTGATTACCAAAGCCCGAGACGCTTCTTGCCGTCGTCGGTGATCATGCTTTGGTTCCACGGCGGGTCCCAGACGATCTGAACGTCGGCTTCCTCGACGCCGGGCACGTCCAGCAAACGATCACGCACTTGTGCCGCAATGGCCGGTCCCATGCCGCAGCCCATCGCGGTCAGGCTCATCTTCACATCGACCCGACTCCGCGCGGAAGGTAGCGGTGTCGATTTGACGTCGTAGATCAAACCGAGGTCGACGACGTTGCAGGGGATCTCGGGATCGTAACATTGCTTCATCGCTTCCCAGAGCGCTTTCTCGTCGGCGGGACCGGTGGGCTTCTCTGCAGCGGCAGAGGAAGCCGAGGTGGATTCCGCGACGGGCACACCGCCCTTGAGCAGCGCGTCGAGGTTCCGTCCGGCCACCTGGACCAGGCCGAGGGTGGACACCTGCAGGGTGACGTTGCCGCCGAGTGTTTGCCCGACGTACGCGGTCGTGCCCTGGGGGACGACGATCCGCGCGCCGCTGGGGATTTGCGTTGCTTCGCAATCGCGCCCGAATTGCACTTCGTCAGATACGTGAAGAGTTTCAGTGCCACTCATAACCGAATTACTCCTTTGAAAAAACCTGTCTTCAACTGCGACCCAACATTACGGTAGTCGGACTTTGTGAATGTGTCGAGGGGTATTGCTCACATCTGTTCGATGACTTCAATGCCCAAAAGATTCAACCCGCGCTTGATAACCTCCGCCGTCAGCCGGCAGAGCAGGAGGCGGGACGAGCGTGTTGGCTCTGCGGACTGAAGCACCGGGCAGTTCTCGTAAAAGGCGCTGAACTTTCCGGTGAGGTCATAGAGGTAGCCGGTGAGCCAGTTGGGTTTGTCGTCCTCCGCGACCGCGTGGAGGGTTTCGGGGAATCGGAGGATGTGCTTGGCCAGATCGAGTTCGGCGGCATGTTCCAGCGACACCGCAGCGATGGCAGCCCTGGCGTCGCCGGCTTTGCGAAAGATGCTTTGCACGCGGACGTACGCGTACTGCATGTAAGGCGCGGTGTTGCCGTTCATGGCGAGCATCTTTGACCAGCTAAACACGTAATCCGTCGTGCGGTTCTGGGAGAGGTCCGCGTACTTGACGGCGCCGATACCGACCGCGCGGGCGATTTGCTGACGCTCACCCAGCGGCAAACCGGGGTTTTTCTCGGTCACGACCGCGAGGGCGCGCTCTTCGGCTTCGTTGAGCAGGTCGGTTAGTTTCACGGGTGTGCCGTCACGTGTCTTGAGCGGTTTACCGTCCTCGCCGAGGATTGTGCCGAAATAGACGTGGCGGAGGTCGGGTGACTTTTTCCACCACTTCCGCGCCGCGGCGAACACCTGTTTGAAATGCAGTTGCTGGCGCGCGTCGGTCACGTAAATAATCTCGTCAGGATGCCATTGGTCGATACGGTATTTGAGTGTTGCCATATCGGTCGTGCCGTAAAGGAACGCGCCGTCGGCTTTTTGGATGAGGAGCGGCGAGGTCTTCTTCAACTCAGGATCATCCTCAAAGAAGATGCAAATCGCGCCCTCGCTTGCGCGGGCCAGATTGAGTTGCTTCAATTCTTCGACCACATCCTTCAGCATCGGGTTGTAGAAACTCTCACCAAGCGTGTGATCGAAGGTCACGCCGAGACGCTGGTAGGTTTTGCCAAACTCCTGCATCGAAAGGTCGATAAGATTCTGCCAAATCGCGCGGTTTTCGGGATCGCCCTGTTGCAGCTTCACCAACTCGGCCTTCGCATCCTCGCGCAGTTCTTTGTGATCGTTGACGTATTTGTAAAGCCGTTCCAACTCGCCGATCGCGTCCCGCTGTAACGCCTCATCGTTGCGGAACCTTTTCCAGCCGACGACGAGCATGCCAAATTGCGTGCCCCAGTCACCGAGATGGTTATCAGTGATGACCCGGTGACCGAGAAACCGCAGGACGCGGGCGAGACAATCTCCGATGATCGTGGAACGGACGTGGCCGACGTGCATGGGTTTGGCGACGTTGGGCGAGCTGAAGTCGATAACGACTGTTTTCGGTTGGGCAACCGTTGGCACGCCCAGGCGCTCATCATTTGCGGCCGCGGCGATGTGCCGGGCGACGAACGACGGTTTCAACCGGAAGTTGATGAAGCCCGCGCCCGCCACGGGTGGCGGCTCACTGACCTCGGAAAGCTGGAGTTCGGCGATGACTTTCTCGGCAAGCGCGCGTGGGTTCTGGCCAAGACGTTTGGCAATCGCCATCACGCCATTCGCCTGGTAATCGCCGAATTTCGGGTCGGCACAGGGACGAATGATTGCGGGGCCGGCGTTTTCGGCGCCAACGGCGGAGCGCAAAGCACGTTCGACGGCGTCGGCAATGATGTCGGGCGCGGAGGACATTAAACCCGAGCTTAGGTTGCGGAACGGAAGATGGCGAGAATTTCCTCAGCGGTCTGGGCGGTCTCCAGTTTCTGGCGGTTCTCCTTGTTGCTGAGGAAACGGGCGAAACTGGAGAGCAGCAGGAGGTGTTTCTGAAACTGGCCCTGAGGCGTGAGAAACAGCAGGCACATCGTGACAGGCTGATTGTCGAGGGCCTGGAAATCCACGCCGTGTGTGGGCCGCCCGAAGACCGCGACGACATCCGGTATGCACGCGACACTTGCGTGGGGCAGGGCGATCCCATAACCGATGCCGGTGCTTTTGCTCGTTTCGCGGTCCTTGACCGCCTTGCGTATCGTCTCACTGTCCTCGGGCCGAATTTTGCGCGTGCGCACCAGCACGTCGATAAGTTGGTCGATGACGGCCCAGCGGTCGGCGGCGGCGAGGCGCGGGACGATTTGTTCTGCACTCAGGATTTCGGTGAGATTCATGTCTCGTCTGGCGATCGGCTCAGCGCTGCTGTGCGTGGTTCACAAAAGTTGCCGCATGATGCCACAAGGCCCCCAGCTTGTCGAGAGTCCAGCCATAGGCGGCGACGAGATCGGCGGCCAGCGACCGAGCCAGGGCTGCGAACGTCACCGAGCGGGAGAGCGCGGCGACCG
>JBGOTY010000213.1:0-6403 GCA_041476745.1 Verrucomicrobiia bacterium
AGGGAGTCGGCGCCCAAATCTTCAATGAACTTCGCCTCGGGCGTCACTTGATCGGGATTGACGCCGAGTTGTTCGACGATAATCTCCTTCACGCGGTCTGCTACGGATTTCTCTGCCATGGGCTCCTCCTGTTTCAAATCTTTCGTTTGTTTATGCGAAAACTTGCTCTGTTGTCAAAGTTTTGTTTGCGCTTCAATTGCCGCTTCACTTCACATCGCCAAGCCACCATCCACCGTGATGACCTGCCCCGTCATATACGCCGCCAGGTCGCTCGCCAGGAACAGAACCACATTGGCCACGTCCTCGGCCGCCCCCAATCGCCCCAGCGCAATCCGCGTCTTCAACATCTCGCGCGCCGGTTCCCCCAACGCGTTCGTCATCTCGGTCACGATAAACCCCGGCGCCACGGCATTCGCGGTGATGCCGCGCGATGCCAACTCGCGGGCCACCGATTTCGTGAATCCAATGAGACCCGCTTTCGACGCGGCATAGTTAGATTGGCCCGCATTACCCGTCAAGCCTATAATTGACGTAATATTGATGATCCGGCCACTCCGCTGTTTGAGCATCCCCCGACTGAGCGACTTGGTAAAATTGAACGCGCCCTTCAGGTTCGTATTGAGCACCGTGTCCCAATCATCATCCGTCATCCGCAACAGCAATTGATCGCGCGTGACGCCCGCATTGTTCACCAGCACATCCACGCGCCCAAATTCCTTCAAAATCTTCTCGCACCTCTCCGCCACCTGCCCGCTGTTGGCCACGTCCACCGCGTAGGCCGTGGCTTTGCCGCCCGCCTTCGCGACCTCCGACGCCGTCTCCTCGACATTCGCCAGCGTCCGCCCGCACGCCGCAATCGCCGCCCCCTCGCCCGCCAGCCTCAAGGCGATGGCCTTCCCAATCCCCCGCCCCGCCCCCGTCACCACCGCGATCTTGTTCTCAAGCAGTTTCTGCATAGCGCCTTCTTAACTGCCTTCAACGGGAAATGTCAACCACGCAGGTTGTTGGGAAAAGCCGCGTTTGGCAAAAAACGAACCCATTTGTAATAATTGTGTAATGTGGGTTAACTCCTTAATTACATGATACTTACACTCAAAAGTACGCACATTACAAATGGGTTCGTTTCGCAGAAACACGGTTTTCAAGGCTCTCCTTGTCCGCCGTAGTGGCGCGGGCGTCCCGCCCGTGTCCTTCCGCCTTCGAGTTGAACAGGCGTCCCGGCTGTGGTTCTTCGCCCGCCGTAGTGGCGCGGGCGTCCCGCCCGTGTTTTTCCATCGCCGAGTTGAACAGGCGTCTCGCCTGTGCTCTTTCCTTACCGTTGTGCGCCGGTCTCCCAACCCAACGAATTCCACTTTGTAGGGCGGGATACCTGCAAGGTATCCCGCCGCTCTGTCGATCCAGGAATTGCAGGGCAAGCCGAGTTGGACGGAGCCGAGTCTGCGAGACGCTGTTGTCGTATACGGCAAAGGATTGAGGTGAGGGGTTTTCCTGCATTTTTATCCCCTCATCTCCGCAAAACCTCCATCGTCACCGGCGGCGGCACATTCTCGCCTTCACGTCGTCGCTGCAGTCTCTCGAGTTGCAGCAGCGCGCGATACATCTGCCGCTCCAGCGCGCCCTCATACCGCAAAATCTTGTCCAACACCTTCGCTGACGGTAGCACATCCGCCGCTTGCCGCGCCCACTCGTCTTTGTCCTCCCGTTCCTCCCGCTGCTCGCTCAACTTCGCGTACTCCTCCAGCTTCTCGTCGATAAACATCAGCACCCCCCGCTGATAATTGCTCTTCAATTCCTCCTCACTCAACCCCTCCGTGTCCGCCATCCCGTCCGCCATAGCTTCAGCGACGGCGGACGTGTCCGCCATAGCTCGAAGAGCGACGGTGGACGCATCGGCTGCCATCCGCTCGCGAAATCCTTCCAGCTCCCGCGTGATCGCATTCGGCTGGTTCATGAACCACTTCCGTACCGACTCGCAGGTCGCCGCCGTCAGTTCACCGTCACGCTCCACGTCGCGACGGACAGATTTCAACACCGCCGACAAATATTCCAGTCCCTGCGTCGTCTTCTCCATCTGCGCCGCCGCGTCCCGCAACGGGTTCCCGAAAATTCCCAACGGAAGCGGCTGCCGGTCCTCCCGACGCCGCAAGCCGCCGTCCACGCTCAACGCAATCTCCCCCGTCTCCGCCAGCACGGCCCGCCGCAATCGCCACTGCGCCGTCACGATCCGCTCCACCAGCATCTCCTCCACCGGCCCCTCCGGCGCCAGGCTGTCCATGCATCGTTTCCGCAACGCCTCATACTCCTCCTCATGCTCCTGGATCCGCAAACCCCGCACCACCACCATCCCCGACAAAATCCCGTGCTTCACCGCATTCATCCGCGACGCCGCCTTCCCCGCCGCCGTCCGCGGCCCCGTCGACCTCCGCGCATTACGCCGATTACCCTCCAATTGCTTCAACGACCCCTTCGTCACAATCGCTTCCTCACTCGGAATCATAACCATATCCTCTCGGTTTGGGTTTGCGGCTCGTCATCCTTCAATCCGTGAATTGTAGGGCAAGCCGAGTTGGACGAGACGCGCCGAATCTGTGCCGGCGGCGCAACGCCCGCTTGCCGCCGGTGTAGCAGCGTCTCTCCGAGACGCTCACTTCTCGCTGGATGACCTTTCACGTCCCAACACCATATCATTCCACGATACAATGTCCAGCCAAATTATCACTTTACGATATTCAATGATTGTGCCGACGGATCCGCGAGGTGCGGGCCACCAAGAACAAGAAACCCCACCAAATCCTTACCGTTCTCAAGGCAGGGTTGTCACGAGTGGAGAGTTAACCCAATGATACTGCCGAGCGGCTAGCGCAATCATTTCGGTTTACGCTTAATTGAGAAATATCGCCGCAGGTGAGCGCTTCAGTCTCTTTCCTTCGCGCAACAGCTCTTCGCCTCTCTCCCAAACATCCCGCGCAGAAGGGGCTCCGATGGATGTGCCTAACGCCGCGCTGACGACAGCCAAGGGGATATTACCGGAAGCAGCCGAAGCAATCGATATCGTACCGGTAACGATCCAAGGAGCAATGTCCAAACCAAAGAACTTCTTTCGCGCGCTCGAGAGTTTCTTCAATTCCCTTTGATGAGCATCGAAAGCTTCCTCAAGGTTCTGAATTACCCGTCTTGCCACGTCTGCGATTGACCGTTCGTCAGCAGCGTCAATATCAGTCAAACCTTTGTGGAGTATTTCACGGAGCTCTCTCAATGCCCCCTGCTTCCTGAGTTCGATTAATGCTTTAGGCGGAACTTTGGACAAAAGGCCAAGACGATCCGAGCCTGCGATCTGCAGCGCCTTTGAAATCACCAAGTTCTTGAGGTCAGGAATTTTCTTTTCCTGCCTCTTGCAGTCGTATTCGTATTTCCAGAGGAGATACTGCCACGATGTTGGAGCGTCGATAAGAGGAGTCCCTTGGTAGCGAGTGGATTTCATCACTGTCTCGTTGGCCTGCAACATCCTTCCTAGGGCACAAGGATAGACAACTCCGGCCGTCTGCCCAGTTCGGAAACCGAAATCCGTTTCGGAGTCACCGGCAAACCGGCGTATCTGGTCTGCCAAGGGTTCGCGACATTCAATATCGAATAACAGTCTATCGGGGGCAGACATCGCTTCCAACAGGTCGCTCTCGTTTCGAAACTTTGACATGAATTTCTGGGCGGCCTCCAGTGTCTTAAACTTTTTCCCGAAAATTGCATTCAAGTGTTGGACGACATCACTATTTGAAAGGTCAACGAGTAATTTGTGCTCCGTCTCATCCAGATAAAAGCCATCGGGAGCAAAGACAACAATTGGCTGGCTGACGTCCGCCAACGCCAACTCCCGGTACGTCAAAGCGTTTAGCGCATGCTTTACGAAGTGATAGAGATGCAGTTTCGGTCTGATCCCGCGGAACTTCGCAACGACTCGAAAAGCTGGGTCAGGCAGGACGATCGTATCCATGTAGAGCCCAACGGAGCTTGCGACGTTCGACAAATACGAGGGGAAAACATCACCTCCAAATATCGCCTTCGACCCACGTAGCTCCGAAAGATGCGCCTGTACAACCTCTGCGTTTGTTTTCCAAAAACCGGTAATCCACGCTTCAATTTCCGGCGCCGTTTTCTTCCACCATTCCACGGTCTCATCGGAAGCGGCCACAGCAGTTGCCACTTGATGCGGATTCGCGTTGCGTTCCTTCATCTCCTTAAATAGATCTCCAATGATGTTCTCGAGACCATCGAGAAACGCCTGTTGAACATCCAAGAGAGGAACTTTGAGCAAATCTTCTTGGTACTTCATCATTGCCAGGGCGCCGGCCATTGAACGCGCGATACTGTCTACTGACTCAGGGTCAACCTTGCCGTCAGGAGCTATCCGGATTCTCAGAAGCGAATTCCGAATTTCATCGCTGCGTGGAATTTGAAGCTTGCCTGACTCCAAAGCTTCTTTCAGCAGGACGATGCGTCTGTGGAGTTCATCGCGGTCCATATTGTTATTCTTATCTTAAACCGCTCATCGATGGAAGGGCTGAGAAGATGGCAAGTCAGACAGACAACCGGGGTCACATCCCTATTTTCTACTTTTGTCGCCAAATCTCTGCTCTAAACCTTCAACTTAGCCACCGTCGCATCCAATGTCGGCACATCACTAACCGAAAGCATCTCCACGTCTTTGTTGATGCGTCTCATCAGGCCGCTGAGGACGTTGCCGGGGCCGAGTTCGATGAAGCGGGTGAACCCCTCCGCGACCAGCCACTGCATGGACTCGCTCCAGCGGACCGACGAGGTGACCTGGCGCACCAGCAATTCCTTGATCTCGGCGATGCCTCCCGCTGGACGAGCGGTGACGTTGGAAACGACGGGAACCTTCGGAAGTTGCATCCGCAAGCCGGCGAGCGCGTCCGCCACTTTGATCTTCGCGCCTTCCATCAGGCGCGAGTGATACGCGCCGGCGACAACCAGCGGGATCGCGCGCTTCGCGCCGTTCGTCTTGGCAAGTTCGATGGCTTTCCCAATCTTTTCCTTGTCGCCAGAGATAACGACCTGGCCGGGGCAATTGATATTGGCGATGTCCACGTCGGCTTCGCGGCAGACTTCCGCCAGCGCCGCGTCATCCATGTTGAGGATGGACGCCATGCCGCCGTTGGTGGCATCGCAGGCTTCCTGCATAAAGCGACCGCGCATTTGCACCATGCGCAAGCCGTCGTCGAAGCTGACCGCGTCCGCGGCGGCCAGCGCCGTGAATTCGCCCAGCGACAGGCCGGCCGTCGCGTCGAACGCGAGACCAGGAACCTGCGATTTCAACGCTTCAAGGCACGCGAGGCTGGTGAGAAAAATCGCCGGCTGTGCGTTGTCGGTTTTTGTAAGAACATCATTGGGGCCTTCGAAGCAAATCTTCTGGAGGTCGCGCCCGAGCACTTCGTTGGCGTGAGCGAAGAGTCGTCGGCAAACATCATACTTCTCGCAAAGATCGCGCCCCATGCCGACGGTTTGGCTGCCCTGCCCCGCGAAAAGGAGAGCGGTCTTCATCATGAAGAACTAGGAGTTCTTCGTGACTTCGGCGCGCGCCTCGGCGGCCAATGCGGTGCTGAGGTAGCGTTCACCTGTCGACGGCGCAAAGGTGACGATCAGTTTGCCTTTGTTCTCCGGGCGCTTGGCGTATTGAATCGCCGCCCAGACGTTGGCGCCGGAAGAAATACCGCAAAGGATGCCTTCCTCCTTCGCCAGCCGCCGCGCCATTGTGAACGAGTCATCATTCGACACGGTGAGCACCTCATCAATGATGGCCGTATTAAGGTTCTTGGGGATAAACCCGGCGCCAATGCCCTGAATTTTATGCGGCCCGGGCTTGCCGCCGCCAATCACCGGCGAGTCGATCGGTTCCACCGCCACTGCCTTGAATCCCGGTTTCTTCGCTTTGATCACTTCGCCGACACCGGTGATCGTGCCGCCGGTTCCCACTCCAACCACAATCGCATCAACGCGGCCGTTCGTGTCCTCCCAAATTTCCACCGCGGTCGTGCGACGGTGGATTTCCGGGTTGGCGGGATTGTTGAATTGCTGCGGCATGAAGGAGTTTTTGATTTCTTTGAGCAATTGCTCGGCTTTGCGGATCGCGCCGGGCATTCCTTCGGCGCCCGGCGTGAGAATCAGGTCGGCTCCGAGCATGCGCAGCAACACGCGACGCTCCACGCTCATCGTGTCCGGCATCGTGAGGGTCAGCCGATAACCTTTCGCCGCGCAAACGAACGCCAGCGCGATACCCGTGTTGCCGGAAGTCGGCTCGACGATGGTCGAGTCCTTCCCGATAAGTCCGTCACGCTCCGCGGCTTCGATCATCGACACGCCGATCCGGTCCTTGACGGAACTCAAGGGG
>JBGOTY010000214.1:0-6390 GCA_041476745.1 Verrucomicrobiia bacterium
CGAGACGCGGTTCCGCGAGGAGTTCACGGCCTTGAAGGGCGAACTCATCGAGAACGGCGAACAGTTGGCCACGTTCTTGAAAGGTTTTGCGAGAATCGCCACCGATGGAAGCGATCTGGTCGGCAAAACGATCGGGGAAGCCAACGCGAGCGTCCGTGAGTGCGATTTGGGAGTGACCGGTTGCGATTGCTTGATAGCACAGACCGGGTCAGTTATTGTCTCCACACTTTCCGCAGGTGGACGCGCCCTTTCGGTGTTACCTCCGACGCATCTGGTGATTGCCCGCCGCGACCAGATTGTCCCCGATCTCGCGACCGCGATGGCGCTCCTGCGGAAACGCTACGACAAACATTGGCCAAGCGCGCTCTCGGTCATCACAGGGCCGAGTCGCACCGCGGACATTGAGAAAATCCTGGTCATGGGCGCACACGGCCCAAAGCGCCTCATCCTCTACTTCGCCGACTGAGCGGGTTGCGCATCAGTCGCGTCCACCAACGGCGCAGGGAGATCCTCAAAGGCCGGCTCTCCATTCTGGCGCAACCTGGCGGGTCGGAATCGAGGCGCGAAGTAACAACCAATGACGAGGATTGCGGCAAGCAATTGGGAACCCAACGTTTCCGCCGTCGGGAAGATTGCGAACCACATCCCCATCCAAGCCGGGATGATATTCACCAATGGTTGTATCGGCGTCGTGGTAATCCAATGGGCGAGTTGCATCTCCTGGACCTGTTCACCGACCATGACCAGCAACACGAACCCGAGCATAATTCCGGTCAAGATCAACATTCTCCGGTAGGGCAAACGATGGTGCGCCACAAATGTGAGTACCGCGACGATCCCGGAGAAGAACAGTCCCAGCAGCGCGCCTTCAAGGACAACTCGTCCCCCCAACCGCAGGTAGTAGCTTTGCAGGAAGAGCACCACCTCGAACCCCTCGCGATAAAAGGAAGCGAACCCCAGCAGACACAATCCGCGCAGGAGGCGCGTATCGGATATTTTCGCGTCGCCGGCGTTCTGGAGCAGTTCCGTTTTCTTGCGGGTGTGCATGGAGATCCAACCGCCCCAGTACAGCTTGTGGAAAAACCAATTCATGACCACCAGCAGAACGACGACGGCCAACAATCCGGTGGCTGCCTGGAGGTTGAGGGCGGAAACATTCGCCGTCAAATCATTGACAATTCCCACCGCGATGAACCACGTCGCGATCGTGGCCACGAAACCGATCCCCGCTCCCCAGGCGACCGGACGACGGTGAGCCCGGCTGCTTCCGACCATGCCGGCGGTAATCGCCGCGAGTACCAAAATGCACTCCAGCCCTTCGCGGAACACGAGCACGCCAATGTCGAGAAGCGCCACGGTCGGGCTGGTACGGGGAATCGTCGGATCCGGGCTCCCGTGCGCGGTAACGCCCTGCCATACCAATATCCCGACCACAAGTGATGCCGCAACCAGCAGCGCGATCCGAAACGCCAGGCGCAAGGCCCGGGGTTTGGCTCTCAGTGCCACAGCCGGCCGGGACGAAATGACTGCCTCTTGCATAATTATATTTCCCGTCAAACCAAGGGCTGCGACGTGGCCCTCAAATTTCCTATTCCAATAAAGTCGCGATCTCCTGGACGTGCTCCGTTTCCACGCTGATTTGTTTGCGAATGAAATCCTCGAGCATCGTGTCGCCCGTCACGCGCGGCAAGACCTCTTTGTACGCGTCCAGCGCCTGGCGTTCGACTTCCAGCATCTCCGCCAGCGCTTCCTGCAAATTGGTGGGGCCGCCGCGCAATTCCAATTCGATCTTGAGTTGTGGGACGTGGCCGAGCGCGCGAATCTGTTTGGCAATCGCCTCGGCGTGCTCCAGTGTTTCGCGCGTGCCTTCCTCGAAAAGTTTGTCGGCCGCCAGCCGATCCACGCCGCGCAGACGGTAGCGCATCTGGAAGTAGCGGAGGAACGCCTCCAGTTCCTCGGCCATCAAACGGTTCAAATCCTCAACGATTTCCGTACGGTCGGTCTTCATAGCCCGGCGTGTTGCAATTCCTCAATCAGACAGTGGCCGTGGCAAACCTCGCAGGTCTTGCTTTCCGGACACTGGTCGTGAAAACTCCTAAACCGCGCCAACACCTGCTTGGCGAGCGGATCTTCCGAAACCAGAAACCTCATAAAATGCACCAGCTGTTCCCCGGTGGGCTGGCTGATGAGATGCTCAACCTTGCAACTATCGATTTCAGCTTGCAACTCGGGAACGTTCAGCACGCTCGACAAAAACGTCTTCACGACGGCCTTCTTTGCCATCACCGCTTGCGCAGCCTTCTGTCCCTTTGGCGAAAGTTTCACCATGTGGTGCTCGTCGGTTTCTACCCAGCCGCGCTTCTTCAACGCCCGCAGGTTGATCGACACGCTGCCACGCGTAATGTTGAGCTCGCGGGCGATATCCGACACACGCGCCCACCCGCCGTACTCCAGGCCCACCTCGTAGATTGCCAAGAGATGATGCGCCGCGCTGTGCGTGAGCTCGTTAGCCTCGAATTCCTTCCACGTTTCCATGTGTGATAGTCATATAAGCCGGTTGTTTGGCATGTCAAACAAAAAAAGAGCTTTTTTGTCGGCTTTCGCCAATCCGCCAGTTTGAATGATAAACAGGCTTCCCCATTGCCCGAAACCTCCCTATAGTGTCTGGCAACCAAGGAGGTTGTGCGGTGGAGCAACTGATCGATGCTTTTCTCGATCATCTGACTGTCGAACGCGGCTTGGCTGCCAACACTCGCCTCGCCTATCGGACCGATCTCGCTCAATTCACCAGCTTCCTCCAGCAGCGCGGCGTCCGGCAGCTCAACGCCGCCGAGCGCCAGCACATCACCGATTACCTGCTGCATCGCCGCAAAAACGGCTTGAGTCCGCGCAGTCTTGCGCGCCACCTCGCCGCGATTCGCATGTTCTGCCGGTTTCTGTCCCGCGAAAAATTGCTGGCGACGGACGTCACCCAGACCATCGACTCACCAAAACTCTGGCGGACACTTCCCCACACCCTCGATTACGAGGAAGTTGGGCGACTGCTGGCCGCGCCCAACACGCGCACGAAGCTCGGGTTGCGCGACAAGGCGCTGCTGGAGTTCATGTACGCCACGGGCTTGCGCGTCAGCGAAGTCGCGAACATCAAACTCAGCGACATCAATTTCGAGGCGGGCTTCCTCCGCTCCGTCGGCAAGGGCCAGAAGGAACGGATCGTCCCCATCGGCAAACAAGCCATTGAATGGGTGCAACGCTACCTCCGCGAGGCTCGTAGCTCGTTTGCCCGGGCCGGGAGCCTTGGCGAAGTCTTCCTTTCGACGCGCGGCCAGGCGCTCAGTCGCAAGACGATTTGGGTGCTCATCAAGAAATACACGCGGGCCGCGGGCATCACGAAAACCATCACACCCCACACCTTGCGCCACAGTTTCGCCACCCACCTGCTCGACAACGGCGCGGACTTGCGCGTCATCCAGGAAATGCTCGGTCACGCGGACATTTCAACGACCCAGATCTATACGCACGTCGATCAGCGTCGCCTGAAAGAAACCCATTACCGCTTTCACCCGCGGTCGGGGCGCCGGTAGCCGCCTGCGAGATTCGACTCGATTTTTCGGAACCCCTTCGGTACAGTGGTTGGCATCGCAGTTGGATTTTGCGCCCTGACGTGTTTCAGAGCGGCAACATCCCCCTGCAGGCGAAGGCGACGCGGCGACCATGCAATTCCAAAAACTGCAGCGAATCATCGACTACGAATTCAAAAACCACGATCTCCTCGTTGAGGCCCTCACCCACCCGTCCATTGCGCACGAGCGCGGCAGTGAGAGTAACCACCACAATCAACGCCTGGAGTTTCTCGGCGACGCGGTGCTGCAACTGGTGCTGACCGATCGCATCTATAAACTCTATCCCGAACATCCCGAGGGCAAACTCACGCAGATTCGCGCCCACCTCGCCAACCGTCACACCCTCTTCCACCGCGCCAAAGCTATCGAGTTGGGCAAGCACTTGATGCTGGGCAAAGGCGAGGAAGGCAGCGGCGGCCGCGAGCGGCTCTCCAATCTCGCCGATGCCTACGAGTCGTTGCTCGGCGCCGTTTACCTCGATGGCGGCATTCGCGCCGCGCGCAAATTCATCCTCGCACAGTTCACGGAAGAGTTTTCCAACATCAAGCAGACCACCCCCCGCCAAAATCCCAAAGGCCGTTTGCAGGAGCTGCTCCAGGCCCACTCTCCCAGCGGCCCCATCTACCGGGTCATCCACGAATCGGGACCGGATCACAGCAAGTTCTTCGAGGCGATTGTCGAATGGGAAGGCCGCGAGCTCGGGCGCGGCCAGGGCGCCAGCAAGAAACAGGCGGAAACCATCGCCGCCGAAACGGCCCTGGCAGCGCTGCCGGCCCTTCTGCCCCAGCCCAGCCCCGCCACAAAATCAAACTAACGCTGCGGCAAGGAGGCTGGCTGCTCGGCCACAGCGGTGGGCGAATATTTGAGGCCGTGCTTGGTGAAGATGGCCATCAATTCGGGTTTGCCCACGCTGTACTGCGCCAGCTCGTTCAACACATTCATCATGGGCTTCTGCGTGGCCTGCAGTTGCGCGATCTGAAGCTGGCGATTGTTGGTCACCGCCGCGAGATCGCGGTTCTGCTTCAATACGAAAGCGCTCAGTGCCAGGCTCACAAAAATCAACCCCGCGCCGAGTCCGCACACCACCACGCGCAACTGCCCGACCGCCGCAGCCACGTCCATTGGCGGGTCCGACTGCGGCTCACTCTGGATTTCTTCCGGTGTGCTCATCGTGCGGATCTCAATGTTGATTTCGCTGCCCCGTCCCCGGGCCGGGTACGTTGCCCGCCGCTTGCGCCTGCCTGAAAATCTCGGCGATACGCGGATCGCTGTTGGCATGCGCGGCGAATTCCTGCAGCACGCTCTGCGCGATTTGTTCCCCCCCCGCCAGTTGCTGGACCTGCACTTCCGCCTTGAGGGCATCCCGATGAATCTCACGGTAACGCATCACCGTCCAGACGTTGAGCAGCAGGCAAAGACCCAGGGCAATGGGGCCGTACCTGACAACCGCCTGAAAAGTCTTCTCGTTCACGCGCATCCTTCCGCCGCCCAGCGTTCCAGCAGAGCGAACAATTCGCTCACGTTAAAGGGTTTCTCCATAAAGGCCGACGCGCCATTGCGCATCATCTCGTCGCGCGTCACCCCCAGCGACCGGTATTCCCCCGACATCAGCAACACCCGCTTGGCATCTCCCGCGGTCAGGATCGTCTTCATCGCCTCCACTCCATTCATTCGCGGCATCGAGATATCCATCACCACCACATCCGGGCGCAACTCCTTGGCGCGCGCCACGGCTTCCACGCCGTCCTTGGCCGTGCCGACGATTTCGTGCCCCGCGTATTGGATGGTATCGGCCACGACTTCGCACACGGCCGGCTGATCATCGACCACCAGCACGCGCAACTTCTTGCCGTTGGACTCCGATTTCGCTTCTGCCCCTGAGGCTGTAGAACCCATTTCCAAGTCGCGTACTGTACTGGTTCGCCGACCCCATTGCAAGCACACGCTGCGCAATTGCCAGCTTTTTCTCATAGCATACTTGCCAACCCGCATCTCCTGCCCTATCCTGCCCTCACGCCGTCCTTCACCCCGCGGGAGAGTAACATGAAGATACTGATCGCCGACAAGTTCTCCGAAAACCATCTCGACCGACTCAAGAAACTCGGCTGCGATGTCACCTACAATGCCGCCGTCAAAGCTGAGGAACTTCCCAAACTCATCGCTCCCTTTCAGGTCCTCGTCGTCCGCAGCAAACAAGTCTCCGCCGACACGATCAAGGCCGGCGACCAACTCGCCGTCATCGTCCGCGCCGGCGCGGGCGTCAACACCATCGACGTCAAGGCCGCCAGCGCCCGCGGCGTGTATGTCACCAATTGCCCGGGCAAAAACTCCGTTGCCGTCGCCGAGCTGGTCTTTGCGTTGATTCTCGGACTCGACCGCCGCCTCGCCGACAACGTCGCCGCCCTCCGCAAGCATCAATGGAACAAAAAAGAATTCAGCAAAGCCGACGGCGTCCTCGGCAAAACGCTCGGCATCGTCGGCGTCGGCCAGATCGGCCGCGAAGTCATCAAGCGCGCTCACGCCTTCGGCCTCCCCGTCATCGCCTGGTCGCGTTCCCTCAACCTGCAAAAGGCCCGCGACCTCGGGGTCGAATACTGCCCCGACCTCGATACCCTTTTCCGCCGCTCTGACATCATCAGTCTGCATGTCGCCTTGAAACCCGACACCAAAAAACTCGTCAACGCCAAGCGCCTCGCGCTGATGAAGCCCAACGCCATCCTCATCAACACCGCCCGCGGCGAAGGCGTTGACCAGCCCGCCCTCGCCG
>JBGOTY010000215.1:0-6385 GCA_041476745.1 Verrucomicrobiia bacterium
ACCATCGACCAGACGTTCACACAGATTCCTGAGCCAGGCGCGCTGATCTTGGTGGCGGCAGGAGTCACCGGATTCGTCCTACTGCGCCGCCGCCGGCATTGACCCCAGGATGAATGGGGTATCTGACAGTTAACGAGTCACCCCCTCACGATTTACAAATCAGTCAGTGAACGTCATCATCACCCCAATCCGGTCACCAACCGACCGAGCCAGTTCCGCCGCCCGATTTACGACGACGGGAGCCAACCAGTAAACCCGCAAGGCCCAACCCCACCAGCCCAACCGTGCTGGGTTCGGGGACGGCGGTGAAATTCGTTACGTGCCAGAAATTATCCGGCTGCCAGCCCTGGATCTGCATCTGAAATTGGCTAAACGGAAGAAGAGCCGTGTCCGGGAGTGAGTAGGGTTGACCGTTCAGGCTCAAACTGAGCGTACCGTCCGCGGCGACGCCCAGCGAGATGTGGTTCGTCGTCCCGGCGCTGAGGGGGTTTGTAATGGTCCAAAGTGCTGTATCGGGTCCAGTGCCCGACCGTCGAAAGAGGCCTGTGGTATCGATGCCGCTATTCCCGTCATACCCTAATTGGAAAAACACCGAGTTGGTGAGTCCGTGATCCAGGGGAGTCTCCGGGGGTATGAAGAATAACCAAAAAGCCCCGTCCGAGGCGTTTCTCGCGTCCAGCGATACGTCGCAACTGAATACGAATGGTCCAGAGAATGTTTCTTCCGACCGCGCTGGCTGCCCGTCCAGGACCACCTCGTTGGAAGAAATGCTGGCTGGCTGCCCGGTCGGGCCGCCCCAATTGCTATCGGTCGGAAACGGCACCGCGTCCCAAGTGACTGTCCGGGAATATGCGGACACCGCCCCAAGGAAGATGGTTAAGAATACCCATGCGCGCGGAAATGTGGCCGAACGATAGAACGTACTCATCGCTTCTCCTCTCCTGACTCGCGTGCCACGTGTCGTGCGTGGCGTGGTTGACTGATTTACCTGGTGAATGGTGAGCGTCGCCGGACAGGGGTGAGTACGCATCCAATCACTCTCGCGCAAGCCAGTAAAACCAAGCCGTGCACGCTTGTCGAGCCAAAAAAGCTGGCGGCCCAAATCGGATACTGACAGTTACCCTCTTAGTGGTGAATTGGAGCGTGCTACCCCAGATCCGTCCAGCTAACCAGATCAGCCAAATTCGGCCTTCCGTCATGGTGCCACGACAAGGGCGGACGTTGCATCTGGCCGATGGGGCACACTCGATGCACGCCCATCTTGGCAAGGTCGCTGGCGAATCCCAGGGCGCGCTCGTTTATGGGCGAGACGCCCACCGTCGAGACGCTGGAGGCGATCTTCTGGATGGCATCGAGAACGCGCTTGTAGCCGTCCGTGGGCTTGACGAAGATCGTGCGGTTGAGACAGGAGGGGATGAAGGACGGGCTGTCGTCGTAGATCACCGTCCAGTCATTGCTTTCGGGGCTGGTCCAAACGACGAACCGTTTGTCCGATGCAGCGCGGAATTCGTAACCAGAACGGAATTTGGCGACCTGCGCCGCTTCTTCCACCGAGAGTTGACCGTGTGGGATGCGCGCTTGATACGCCGCCATCGCGTCTGCCAGCGCCGCGGCGAACTTCCGCGGACCAAGCTGCCCGCGTTCCTCCACATAATAGACGTGCGGCGAGAGGCAACCCAATTGGTCATAGACCGACGCGTCAAACGCCGCCGCCTGTGCCAGGTGCGGCAGGTTTTCCTCGGTCATCGCTTCCTTCGCCACCACGCCGAAACTGAGCTTGTGGCCGTAACCCAGAAACCGGGCTCCCAGTGACGCGAGTTGCCGCAATGCGGAAATCGTCTGATCGTCGCCGTACGCGATCACCGCGTCGGCGTCTTCCAGCGCCGCCTGCGTCAGCGCCAGTTCACCGCGTGACCAATCGGCCGTCGCCACGCAATCGGCCAACTCCCCGTCCACCTCGCGCACCGACTCGATGAAAAGGGAAGGGAACACCGGATCGCGTGACGAAACTTTCACCAGGTTCGCCGTTCGCAGCAGCAACCCGCAGCAGATGCTGACAATTCCCGGCATCGGGACGTTGCCCGCCAGAAAATGGACCAGCTGACGCGGCGCGATGGCCCGCGACTGCACCCGCCCGCGCAGGCAGAACTCGTCGAGCACCCGGCGGTTCCCCAGTTCGCGGTCCAACAGTTCGCCGAGCGACTCGTAGTTGATCGCCCCGAAAGTCAGATCGATGGCTTCCTGCACCATCGCTTCCGAAAAACCCATGTGCTGCGGGGCGAACTCGACCGCGCGCTTTCGCCACGGACTGTTGGGGTCGAGCCAATTCTTCGCCGTCTGCGCCAAAACGCCGATCACCGCGTCGGTGCTGCGATGCTGCTGCACCCGCTCACGCGCTTCCCGGGTCCGGCTGACCGCCTCCCGAATCGTCTCAATCGTTGCGCTCATTCCACCACAATATTTTCCGCATTCAGCGAGCAACCGCGCACTTCCACGCCAGCTGCTCGCCCCAACACTTCAAATTCCACCAGATCCGTGCTACTCACTCGGGCAATCCCCAAATCTTCCGTCTGCACACACATCATACTCCACAGGTTCGCCAGGTCAAAGATTCGGACCAGGCCACGCTCATTATCAGCAGCCTCCTTGCCAGTATTCGGGTCGATGACCAACACGCGCGCCCATGGCGGAACGGCCTTCCAATCCGTCCGCTGGCCAACTCGCAGCGTCGCATCATAAAACTGCGTGCTCAATTCCGTCATGCCGTATTCATTGACGATGTGCATCGTTGGAATCCCCAACACTCGCTCAAACAGCGCGTAGAGTTCCACTTTCGACAACTCGCGGGACCGCCCTTTGAACCCGCCTGTTTCCATGACGCGCGAGCCGTCCGCCAAATCAAATTTGAGATTCTCAGTGGCGCAGTGATCGAAGAGATGCACAAACGCAAACGCCGTTCCGAGCAGAAACACAGGCTGGTGCGCCCATTGCGCCTCGCACAAGTCGCGCACCAGCTTCTCCACGACCAATTGACCGCCCTCGAAATAACAGGCGCTGTCATCGCCTCCGAACTCCTGCATCACCGCACCCATCATATGCGACAACGACGAATGCGGCGCCTCCTCCGGCGACGGCGCCAATATCATCATCGGTAAACGCGCGTAGTCGGGCAGCAAATGCGCCGCAAAGTTCGGACCAACCGCCGCGTGATAAAGTTCCAACGTGGACAAGAAGTGTTTGCCAGCCGTGTGTCGCGTCGTCCCACTCGTGTGAAATTCCGCGATGGCCTCCGCGACAGGAAAACACGTCAGCGCAAAATCCTTGAACGCACTCGTCGGCGTCGCCGGGATTTCCTTCCAGTGCGCCACCGACTGCGGCATCTGTTTCCGTCGGTCGCAATAAGCCCGATACACCGTACACCGCTCATACTGAAACGCAAAAACATCCCGCGCCAACCGATCAAATTCCGCATCCGTCGCCGCCTGCGCCACCCCGCGCCCAATCAGCGCAAGCACCCGTTGTTGTAGATCAAGAGCGGTTTGGTCCATGGTTAGAATCTGATTCTTCGGGCTGGTTCTACGCTCCCAACACTCGCATAATGCGGCTCGTGAAGCGGATTGTCAAACGCGTGGCGCTCCTCATCGGGGGGTTGGCACTCGTTTATTCTGTAGTGTGGTTCATCGGCGTTCGCTGGGGATTTACACCGCTGCCCAAACCGCCCCAAGGTGTCCGTATCGAACCGCTGCTGCCCCCCATCGCCCGCCAAGATCTCAAACCTGATAATGCCGCATTCTATTACATCAAGGCTGCCGACATACTCCGAAGCTACAAACAATCAGATGGATCAAGAACGCAAATGGAAGCAGTTGTCGCGGGTGACCTCTCAGCGGACACCAAAGCGATTGAGCATACCCTGACGGACTGCCATGAAGCATTGGAACTCGGCCGCGAGGGAACGACCATAAGTTTCTGCCAGATGCCAATGGATTCGGACAAATTCTTGAACGCGCTGAGACAACTGGCGCGCTTGCTGGTGGCCGACGGAAAGCTGTCCCAGAGCAAGGGAGATTATGACCGTGCAATCACCAACTATCTCGCCGTCGTTAAGCTCGGCACAGATTGCTTGAAAGGTGGCGCGCTAATTCAAAGCTTGGTGGGGATAGCCATAACCGAAATGGGCACGCAGGCAGTCCGCGCATGGATTCTGCAGGCTGCGACTACACGGGAAGCGGGCGAAGGAATCATCGAGAATTTGAAACGCAACGAACGCACACCCTATGCCGAGACGCTTCGTAATGAACTGAAATACGCCAAAGAACAGTTAAGCCACCAGATCCTCACGGAAGCGGGGCCTTGGGGACGAATATTGTATAGCAGGCGCGTGGCGAACTGCTATTTTGACGCAGCTTTCGGCGACCTCATCCAAGAGTCGGACAAGCCATATTGGCAAAGCGACACAAAGAGGGTGGTTGAGAAATGGGAGCCTGTCGGTAGCCAGCCGCGGCTCATTGCTTTGAACAGGCCTTTGCAGCGTATCTTAATTGCCATGCTTTTGCCTGCAATCGAGGGCGCTCGCAAGAAAGCGATTCGAGGCGAGTTGGATCTGACCGCTAGCGAGATAGTGTGTGCGTTGAAGGCTTACGAAATCACCAACAGCAAGCCTCCTGAGCAACTTGTTGACCTCGTCCCCAGTTTTCTACCGACCGTCCCCCTCGATCCATTCGACGGAAAGCCACTCCGCTATCGAAGCGACGGAACAAATTGGGTGATTTGGAGCGTCGGTTCCGATCTAAAGGATGACAACGCCGCGTGGCACGAGTTTAAGTATCGGTATGGCGAGGAACGGGAAGGCGGAGATATCTTTTTCAAGTCAACCGAGTCACAGGATGACCTCGCGTACTACCTCGCGCATAAAGGCTTCACAGGACGCAGGAGATCGCGTCCAGGCAACAACTAAGTTGCCGCTTCGAAATCACCAGCGGGGGAGTGAGCCCGACCACTTCATTGCGGCTGCCTTCGGGCAGGGCGAGAATACCCTTTTGCAGCAGCTTCTCGACGAGAGGGACCGCATTGCCCACCTCCAGACCGAGCATCAGCCCTTTACCGCGCACCTTGCCGATGCGGGCCAGTCGAGTCGCGAGCCATTCCCCCAATTCACGACTGCGGACGTCCAACTTGAGCCGCTTGATCTCGTCGATGGTCGCGAGTGCGGCGGCGCAGCCGAGCGGGTTGCCCATGAATGTGCTCGTGTGAATCGCTTCGCCTTGCGATTCGGGCCAGCTATCCATGACTTTCGCGCGCCCGATGCACGCCGAAATCGGAAATCCGCCCGCCATGGCCTTCGCGACGCAAACAAGGTCCGGCACCACACCCGAATGTTCGCAAGCGAACCAACGTCCCGTCCGACAAAAGCCCGTGTAAATTTCGTCGAGAATCAACAGCAAGCCATGGTCATCGCAGAACCGTCGCAATTTCGGGAGGAAATCATCAGGCGGGACAACGATCCCGCCGCGTCCCTGAATCGGCTCCACAATGACCGCGCCAAAATGTTCAATAGGCCGAGGTAGGGCGCGACCGCCGGGCGCGCCGCGCCGGTTTCGTACGGCGCGGCGGTCCGTCCCTACCAACGGCAGCGACCCAAACGGAACATGCGCGGTGAAGTGGCCAAGTTGTTTTGAAAAATGGGATCGGAAGTCCGCGCGCCATGTCGTGTCGAGCGCGCCATAGGTGAGTCCATGATAGGCGCCTTCAAACGCAATCACACCGGGCCGTTTGGTGTGGATCGCCGCCGTCTTGAGCGCGGCTTCCACGGCCTCGGCACCGGAGTTGGCGAAGACAACGCGCGCCTCTGATTTGTTCCACCGCCCAAACGTCAGCGCCACCAATTCGCGCGCCAGCTTCAACTTCAATTCGTTCGGATGCACGTCACCCATCGCATGCAACAACTTTCCCGCCTGCGTCTGGATGGCCGCCACCACGCGTGGGTTGGTATGGCCGACGCTCGCGACGCCAAACGCCGCCGTCAGATCGATGTATCGATTCCCATCGACATCCCATACGTTGGCTCCCGCCGCGCGCTGCCAAAAGATCGGCCAATGCTCGGAGACATATGTGATGTTCCGTGATTCGTAACGGCGCAGTTGGCGGGCGAGGGCGCGGGACTTCGGGCCGGGGATGCGGGACTTCAGCAGTGGCAGCAGCTCTTTCACAACAACGGCTTCATTCTAGCCGTGTTGGACGAACTTGTGGAACGTCTTCCCGGCTTCCTGGTCCACGAGCAGGACGAGGTGATTGGCCTTCATGGCTTCGACCAGTTCATCGATGCTCAGGGTTTCGTAATCGGCCTTGTCACCATCGAAGAGAACGGCGAGTTCGTCGTCGGTGC
>JBGOTY010000216.1:0-6379 GCA_041476745.1 Verrucomicrobiia bacterium
CATGCTCGACATCCGGTCGCAAGTCCCGTTCGGGATCATGCGGGAACTGCACCGCTGGAGCGCCCACGCAATGGTCATCATGGTGATGGTGCATATGTTCCGCGTGTTCATGACGGGCAGCTACAAGCCACCCCGCGAGTTCAACTGGGCGATTGGCGTGATTTTGCTCGTCCTCACGTTCCTGCTTTCATTCACGGGCTATTTGCTGCCCTGGGATCAGCTCGCGATCTGGGCGATCACGGTCGGTTCGAACATGGCGAAGGCCACGCCGCTGGTCGGCGCAGGCGGGCCGTTCGCAGACTTTTTGCAGATCGGCGGCGTGCCGCTGGTGCATCCGGGTGATGATGCGCGGTTCATGCTGATCGGTGCCAAGGAGCTTGGCGGCACCACGTTGTTGCGATTTTACGTGTTGCACTGCGTCGGCATTCCGCTCATTGCGGCGGTGCTGATGGCGGTGCATTTTTGGCGCATCCGCAAGGATGGCGGCATCTCCGGACCGCTCTAGACGCCAACACGAAAGCGGGCAGAGTTTTCAATGGAACAAGCAGCGGCAAGTCATGGCGTTTTATTCGGGGCGTTCAAGGCGGTGGCCAATGTCCTGGCCACCCCGTGGCTGAGCTTTTCACTCACAACCGTCGGGCTGCTGCTCATGCTGCAGTTCCGCCGTTACATTTTCAACTGGTGGATCGGCACTCTCGTTATCGCGATCGAGGCTGGCGTGGTCATCTGGGGGATGAAAGACCCCAACTTTGCGCTCATCGTCGGCAAACCGGACAATGTGCCGATCACCGCGATGTTGTTCGTCTCCACCTTTGTGCTCTGGCTCGCGATGACACAGGCCGTGAACAACGACCGGCGCGTGGAACAGAAACTGCCGCCGGACGAGAAGGAGACTTCCAACCAAAAGACCTGGGTGTGGCCCGACCTGCTCTACATTGAGTTCATCGCGTTGATCATCTGCTCCATCGTGTTGATTCTTTGGGCGATTTACCTGCGCGCGCCGCTCGAACAGCCCGCTAATCCAGCCGCCACGCCCAATCCGTCGAAAGCGCCGTGGTACTTCCTCGGGTTGCAGGAAATGCTTGTGTACTACGATCCGTGGTACGCAGGCGTCGTGCTGCCGAGCATCATTGTCGTCGGACTGATGGCGATCCCGTACATCGACACCAATTCGAAAGGCGGCGGCTACTTCACGTTCGCCGAACGAAAATTCTCGATCGGGATCTTCTTGTTCGGCTATCTGGCCCTGTGGGTGTTCATGATTATCACCGGCACCTTCCTACGTGGTCCGGGTTGGAATTTCTTCGGGCCCTTCGAGTACTGGGACCCGCACAAGATCGTCGCGCTCAACAACGTGAACCTCTCTGACTACGTGTGGGTAAAATGGTTCCAATGGATTTACCAGAAGACGCACATCGAGTGGTTCAACCAGGGGCTGCCAAACGTGACAAACAGAATACCGCAATTGCTTCCGCCAGATCCCACGTCGATCCGCCTGTTCCTTGTGGAAGTCGGACACGCCATCAAACGCGAGTTCGCCGGCCTCCTCTTCCTCGCGTTCTATTTCCTCGCCCTGCCGGGCATCCTCGCCAAAACGATTCTGAAAAAGTTTTACGAACAGTTGGATTTGGCCCGCTACAGCGTGTTGGTGATGTTGTTCCTTACCATGTTCACCCTGCCGCTGAAGATGGTGCTGCGCTGGACGATGACCTTGAAATACTTCGTGGACACCCCGTGGATCAAGTTCTGAGGCGATGAGAAACCAACCCGAGACCCTCCACGAGTACAACATCCCGCGCCTGCACTGGTGGTTCCTGCTCAGCGGCTTTGTCTTCCTTTTAAGCCTCGTGCTGATGATTTGGGTCGATTACTCCGGCGACTATGCCCCCTGGCTCGCCTTGCACGGCGACCGTGAGTGGAAGAACTACCAGCACCAGTTTTACGCGCTCGATAAGAAGCGTCTGGCAGCCGACGCCAAGGCCGCCGAGGTCAAGGCGAACGAGGCCGGCCTGGCCAAGATGCAGGACGACCTGGAAAAGACGAAGCGGGAATTGTCGGGGAAGAAGGGTGAGGAAACAAAATTGCAGGCCGCCGTGGATCAAGCGCGGGTGGAGGACGACCTGATCACGCGCCAGTTCACCATGGATAAGGCCATGCGCGACCAGGACCGGTCGTTGTACGAAGAAGCTCTCGAGCGCAACAACATGAACATGGATGCACCCGAAGTGCGTGAGTCAAAGAACAAGGCCGAGTCGCAAAATGAACTCGTGGCGAAACTCGATCTTCGCAAGCAGGAAGCCGATGCCAAACTACAGGCGGCCAAGGATAACCTGACCGGGCTCATGGGGCACGAAGTGGAACTGCAGCACGGCATCAAGCGCCTTGACGACGGTATCAATCTTCTGCGCAAGCGCTACAACGAGCTCGATAGTCGACTGGTCCAGGGCGTTGTCAATGCGCCGGTCATCGAATTCGCCGCCGGGACTATCAAGGTCGAGCAGATCATCGCCGACAAACACCACACCGACGTGAACTTCGCGACGGTCCCGCGCGTGGATCGCTGCATCATGTGCCACAAGGGCATCGACCGGAAGGACCCGACACCCGAAGACCGTGACTGGCGCGCCAAGCACAAGATCGACGTCATTGAGTGGTCGAAGCAGCTCCAGCCACTGCGCAACCACCCGCAAATGGATTTGTTCGTCGGCGATACCTCGCCGCATCCGGCCAGCACCTATGGCTGCACCGTTTGCCATTGGGGTTGGGACCGTGAAACAACTTTTTCTCGCTCCGGCCATACACCGGATGCCGAAGTGAAACAGCCGTACCTCTTTGACGCCTCGATGAAACAGTGGGTGAAAGCCCCTAAGAGTGAGGACGACGATGATGACGATGTGAAGGCGCAGAAGGCGGCGGTGCCAAAAACCAATGTCGTCGCAATGACCCAGAAAGAAGTGTGGCAGAAGAATCACAACTGGGAAGAAGAAGAATTCCTCATGCAACCTATGCGTTCGGCCAAATATGTGCAGGCCAGTTGCCTGAAATGCCACAATGCCCAGACCAATTTGAAAGGCGGCGAGAAACTGGACCACGGTCGCCGCCTCATCGAGCAGTTGGGTTGTTGGTCGTGCCATAAGATGAAACAAATGGAGACCTACACGACGCATCACGTCGCCGCGGGCGAGGATTTTGAGGGTCTCTGCAAGTTTTACGACGTGAACGCCGACGACGTTCGCCGACTAAACGGCTTCCCACAGGAAGTTTCGCTGACGATTGGGCAGGAGGTCAACATCCCGATCCGCACGCTGCGCAAGCCGGGTCCAAGCCTTTACAAGGTGGCCAGCAAGACGAACAAGGAATGGATGCGCAAGTGGCTCGCCAATCCGGTTGCCTTCCGCCCGAACACCTACATGCCGCGTTTCTGGGGACTCGACAATAACGCGGGCACTCCTGACCGCAATGCCGTCGAGATCAACGCAATCGCGGAATACCTGTTCGCCGTAAGCCAAGCGCCCGCCCAAAGCACAAATACACAAGGCGGCAAAGTGATCTATAATGATGGGAACGTTACTTGGACAAATTCTTTGCCTAGCTTCGGATATCCCGCGCCACCGGTCCAGGGTGACGCCGAGAACGGCAAGAAGCTCGTCGGCCAACTCGGTTGCATGGGCTGCCATGTCATCGACGAGAAGTTGATGGACATCAAGGTGCCGGCGTCGCTCAAGCAATACATGGACGACTGGCAATACCGTCGGTTGCGCTCGCAAGGGCCGCAATTGGCCGGCGTGGGCAGCAAGACTGGCGTCAACTGGCTCTTCGCCTGGCTCAAAGACCCGAAGCAGTATCATCCGAAGACGAAGATGCCGAACCTGCGCCTGGGCGACCAGGAAGCGGCGGATGTCGCAACGTACCTCGCCGGTCTTCACAATGAGAAGACCGACCAGGAAACATTGCCCGAAACGAAAGCGGATCTTCTCGACAAGGAGACGGTCGAATACCTCCAGGTGACCCTGCCGACGGAAGAGGCACGGCAGAAGATCAACAACCTCGACGACCTCATTGAGCTGTATTTCGTCGATGAAGAGACGATGAAGTACTACCAGGACCCCGCGCGGCTCGCCCGCGAAGAAACCCAACTCAAGGCCTTGCAGAAGGAATTTGAGGAGACGTTCGACGACGCCGTGGACCGCAAGGCGAAGAAACTGGCCGCGCAGATCGAGCAGGTAAAAGCGAAGATGCAGGCGGCGAAGCAGACGGTTGCCACCATGCAGTTCACCGACAAGAAGAATGCTTTCCTGGGCAGCAAGCTGATTTCGCGATACGGTTGCTACGCCTGCCACGACATCCATGGGTTTGAAACCGCCAAGCCCATCGGCACCGAATTGAGCGAGTGGGGCAGCAAACCGGTCGATAAACTGGATTTCGGCCTGGTGGATATCGAGAAGAGTCGCCTCTCTTGGTTGAAGCAGAAACTCCATGCCCCGCGCTCGTTTGACCTGGGACGTATCGACGTCACGCGCATGCCGCAGGAGTTGCTGAGGATGGGGAAGTTCAACCTTACCGACGAACAGATCGACCAGATCGTCACCGTCATCTCAGGCATGACAGACGAGAAGTTGACGCCGAACGAAGCGCGGCAATTGACGCCTGCGGAATTCCAGATCGAGCGCGGTCGCTGGACGGTGAAGGAATTGAACTGCATCGGTTGTCACATCGTGGAAGCACAGGGCGGCGCGGTTCGCGCGACAGGCATCGCGACGGGGATGGAGCCGCCGATGTTGAGCGGCACGCCGACGCAATTGCATCAAGGGCAGCGCACCCAGCCCGATTGGTTGTTCCAGTTTATCAAGGCGCCGCAAACCGGCCAAATTCGTCCGTGGCTGCACGTCCGGATGCCAACCTTTGGATTGACGGATGGCGAGGCCAACGTGCTCGTGAAGTATTTCGCGCTGCAAGGCGAGGCGCAATTCCCCTATCAGTCGCCGAAGATTGATATGACGCCGGAGCACCTGGCCGCCGGCAAGCAGTTGTTCGAGCAATTGAAGTGCGCGTTGTGCCACATTGTCGGCGGAAAGGCGCTGGGCAAACCACTTGCGGAAATCCCCGAGGAAGATCTCCCGCGATTGGCGCCAAATCTTTCGCAGGCGCACCTGCGCCTGCAGCGTGACTGGCTGGTAAACAAATGGCTCGTGGAGCCGTTGGCGCAGCAGCCGGGGACGCGCATGCCGCAGTTCGAATACGGCACGGCCATTGCGCCGAACGTCCTCGGGGGCGATGGACGCAAACAAATCGAAGCGCTGGTGGATTACGTGCTAACATTGGGCACGCACGAGCAAACCGCTCAGGTAGTGCCCACGCCCGCGCCGGTGGCGGCGCCGCCACAGCCATAACGTGAATTTTCGTGTCGGGGAGAGCGTCTTAGCAGTAGCAAACGAATCAACTTTGGCCTTGAAAAAGGTTGGTTCCAATAGAAAACTGGTTGATTATCGACTGAAGGAGAACGTAAATGAAATTATCGAAGTTGTTGATGGCAGTTGCCGCATCGTTGCTGGTCGCCACGGTCTCGCACGCCGCAGATTCGGCGTCGATCTCCGGCAAGATTACGTTTGACGGCAAGGCCCCGAAGCAAAAGAAGATCCCGACCGATGCGGATCCCAAGTGCGCGGAAATGCACGCGGATTCGCCGTTGGTCAACGAAGAGGTGGTGGTGAATGCCGACGGCACGTTGAAGAATGTGTTCGTGTACGTGAAGAGCGGCCTGGAGGGGAAGACCTATGACACGCCGAAGACGCCGGTGCAGCTTGACCAGACCGGTTGTCATTATGTGCCGCATGTCTTCGGAATGATGGCGAAACAGCCGCTGGAGATTATCAACAGCGATGATACCCTGCACAACATTCACGCCATGCCGACGAAGAGCAAGGAATTCAATGTTGGCCAGCCCAACAAGGACATGAAGACCACGCGCACCTTCGCCGAGCCCGAGGTCATGGTGCACTTCAAGTGCGATGTGCATCCCTGGATGTCGGCGTACGTCGGTGTGTTGAATCACCCTTTCTACAGTGTGACGGGTGACAGCGGCGCGTTCACACTGAAGGGATTGCCGGCGGGCGAATACGAAGTGGCTGCCTGGCATGAGAAGTACGGCGAGCAGGTCCAAAAGATCAAAGTCGGTGACGGCGAAGCCAAGACCATCGACTTCAAGTTTTCAAAGCCCGCCGAATAGGGTGGGCCTGGCGTGGTAGTTCTTCCGTTGCGGGTGTCGTTGGAGTTACCAACGGCGCTCGCAAACGGTTTGTTTTTGAAGGGGACGCAGATCAATGACAGAAGCGCATCATCACGAAGAGCATCACGATGAGTTGCCGTTTTGGCGGCACTA
>JBGOTY010000217.1:0-6377 GCA_041476745.1 Verrucomicrobiia bacterium
CGCGACGTTGCCGTCCGCGTCCTTCTCGTAGTGACGCCCAATCGCCGGCCAATCACCGACATCGTCCCAGTCGAAATCACCGTTGGCGACGACCACATTCCGCGCCTTCTCCATGATCGCGTAATCAACCGCGATTTTCTCCATCTTGGGATACTCACGCGCCAGGACGCGCGCAAACGACTTTGTGCCGGCGCTTTTCTGAATCCGCCCGCAAGCCTCCCAGAGCACTGGCTGATACTGGCGATAAGCGTCCGCCACCGCGCGAAACGACCAGACGAACATCCCCGCATTCCAACGATAATCGCCGCTGGACACAAACTCCTCCGCCGTCTTACGGTCCGGCTTTTCCACAAAGCGCCGGGCTTTCCAGAACCTCGTCGCTGATTTGTTGGAAAGTTCCTCGCCGACCTGGATATAACCATAGCCAGTCTGCGGCCCGGTCGGCTTGATCCCAATGGTGACGAGTACATCCCGTGCCGCCGCCAGCTTCAACGCATCGCCGACCACGCGCCGATAGGTCGCCGTGTCTTTGATGTACGAGTCGGCCGGCAAAACCGCCATCACCGCGTTGGAGTCCTGCTTACCAATCACTGCCGCCGCCACTCCAATGCAGGGCGCGGTATTGCGTCCCATTGGCTCGGCGATGATGTGCTTCACGCGCGGGAGCTGCTTGTGCACCAGCGCCGCTTGCTCCCGGTTCGTCACCACCACGATCCGCGCGTCGCCCACCAACGGACGCACCCGTTCCACCGTCTGCTGGATCATCGTCTTGTCGCCGACGATCGGCAGCAATTGCTTCGGTTGCTTGCGCCGACTTTGCGGCCAGAACCGTTCGCCGTACCCGCCCGCCATGACGACTGCCCAATTCATTTCACTTTCCCTCTTTCTTTACCGCCCGCACCATCGCGCCGACGAAGCGGGCCACTTTGGCCGCCAATTGTCGGTCTCTGCCGTGCTTCGCAATCTGGTTCACTATTGCGCTGCCCACAACCACCGCATCCGCTGCCTGTGCCGCCGCGCGCGCCTGCGCCGGATTCGAAATCCCAAACCCGATGGCCACCGGCAACTTCGAGTGCTTGCGAATGATCGCGACATGCTTCGTCGCGGTTGGCGCGAGTTTCTTCTGCATCCCCGTCACGCCCTCGCGCGACACGTAGTAGATGAAACCACTCGCGTGACGCGCAATCTTATGGATGCGTTGCGCCGGCGTCGTCGGCGCGACCAGGTATATCGGATGCAGTCCCGCCCGCTTCATCGCCGCTTCATACGCCCCCGCCTCTTCCGGCGGCAGGTCCAGCGCCAACACTCCATCCACCCCGGCGGCCACGGCATCGCGAACGAAATTCTTCAGCCCGTAATGGTGCACCACATTGTAGTACACATAAAACACGATTGGCACATTGCAACCACCGCGTCGCAACGCACCCACAATCTTCAATACCCCGTGCAACGTCGTCCCGCTGCGCAGTCCTCGCTCCGCGGCCAGTTGATTTACGACCCCGTCAGCCAGCGGATCGCTGAACGGGACGCCGAGTTCCAGCACGTCCACGCCCACGCGCTCCAACGCGCGCGCCAGCGCCGCCGTCGCCCGCAAGTTCGGATCGCCCGCGCAAATGTACGCGACGAAACCCTTTTGGCCTGCGGCTCGTAGCGCGCGAAACGTGGTGTCGATTCGATTCATTATTCTCAGCGCCTGCGTGATCTTACGCGGCGCGGTTGCGCAGGTAGATAAACCGCAGGCCTTCGAGGGTCAACAACGGATTTACGTGAACGATTTCACGGATCTTCTTCGCAATGAGTTCGCCGTAACCGCCCGTCGCCACAATCACCGCTTTCCCCATGCCGCGCTCGCGCTTCAACGCATGCAGGATTTCTTTCACCAACCCGCGATACCCGATCACCGCCCCCACGCGCATGGCCGCGACCGTGCTCTTGCCGATCACCGAGGCTGGCTCAGCCAGCTTGATGCGTGGCAACAGCGCCGTGCGCTGATAGAGATAATCAGTCACCGACGCCAACCCCGGTGCGATAACGCCACCCACGTACTCACGGGAAGAATTCACGATATCGAAAGTGACCGCCGTGCCAAAATCCACAACAATGGCCGGCGTCCCGTAGAGCTCCACCACACCCACCGCGTTCGCCAGTCGGTCAGCGCCGATCTGTTTCTTGCTGGGATAACGAACGCCAACCCCCAGGTCGATGTCGGCATTCACGATGATCGGCCGCATCGGCAACAAGCGCCGGACGCGCTTCGTCATCGCCGGCACAACCGACGCCAACACAATTCCCGCAATCCCCGCGTCAACAAACGGGATCTTACGGACCGACGCCGTGGGCACTTTGATGACCCGCAGAATGCGCCGGGCGTTCGCCAGCGCGAAACTCGTGTTGGTATTATTGATGTTCACCAACAGGAAAGGACGTTCCTTCTTCATGCGCGCTCCACCACCACGTCGCCACCCAAGATTCTCTCGATTTGCCCGCTGTCACGGCGTAACAACAACGCCCCGTCACTGTCCAACGCCTGCGCGAAGCCCTCGATACGATGCTGCCCCATCGTCACCACGATCTGCCGGCCCAGCGTCGTGCAAAGCTTCGCCCATTCATCCGCAACCGTCTCGAAATTCGTGAGGGCCGCCTGGTAGCACTCGTCCAACGCGGTCAACACCTGCGCCGCCAGCGCCACCCGATCCTGCGCGCTCCCGGTTTCCAACTCCAGGGACGTGGCAATGTCACCCAGTTCACCCGGAAAATCCTCCCGCTGGCAATTCACATCGATCCCGATGCCGAGGATCGCGAGCAGAATCTCATCGGCCTCCGCCCGCAGTTCCGTCAAGACACCGGCCAGCTTTCTGCCATTCACCATTACGTCATTCGGCCACTTGATGCGCGCCTCCACGCCGCAATTCTGACGAATCGCCCGCGCCACCGCCACGCTCGCGGCCACCGTAATGCGGCCCGCCGCGCTTGTCGGCAGAGTTGGCCGCAGCAACACGGAAAACCACAGCCCCTTCCCTCGCGGTGAAGCCCAAGCCCGCCCGCGCCGCCCGCGCCCCCGCGTCTGCGATTCCGCAAACACCACCAATCCTTCCCGCGCCCCGGACTTCGCCAGGTGTTCCACCACTTCGTTCGTCGAAGCGGTTTCTTCAAAAACCAGTATTTCCGAACCAATCAACGGGGTTTTTAACTGCGCCTTGATGTCATCCGCGGTCAAACGGTCGGGAGTGCCGAGCAAGCGATACCCGAAATGCGGATGCGACTCGATCGTGTAGCCGATCTTCTCCAACTCCGCGATCTCGGCGTTCACCGCCGCCGCCGGCAGCTTCAAGCGCCGCCCCAGATCATCCACCCGGACAAACTGTCCCGCCGCCTGATAAAACGTCTCCAGAATCGCCGTGCCCGCCTTCATCGTGGCGCAACTGTAACGACGCCGCGCGCGAGTCGTCCAGATAATAGCGGTGGAAGGCTATGTCGCGTTTCCAATACAATCGTTAAGACCTCTACCCAGAATAATTTCCGCAAAGCTGGTTCACTCCATCGCCCCCTGTTGGAGCAGGAAAACCGCGATCTCCTTCCAGCGCTCCACAAGTTCTCGCTGCGTACTCTCGAATCGCGCATCCGTCTTCATGAAACCGGATTCTTTCAGCTGATCCGTAGCTCGTATCTCCGCCTTTGCCAATTGTAGCGCTGTGCGTCCTTGCTTATCCTTTGCATTCACATCTGCGCCTTTCTCCACCAGCGCCTGCACCGCTTCCTTTTGACAGAATGCCACCGCACACTGTAGCGGCGTAAGATGTAGTGCGCCCACGGCTGACAGATTTGCGTCACAGTCGACCAGGAACTTGATCACATCGACCCTACCCTTCGAAGCGGCCGCATGAAGCGCTGTGCCTCTGTCGCCTCTTGCATGAATAATGTCCGGGTTTTCCCTCAGCAACGCCTTCACTCGATTGACGTCGCCCAAACGCGCCGCCGTGAAAATGCTGCAGTGCGCGCCTTTGGCAAGGAGCAAGTCAGCAACGGCCTTGTGCCCATGAAGGGCGGCCCACTCCAATGCGGTCCTCCCAAGGTTGTCCTTTACGTCGACCAGATCAGCGCGCGTATCGAGAAGCAATTCGACGTCTTGAAGGTTTCCCGCAGCCGCCGCGGCGATAATCCTCTTTCGCCCAAACGATTTGAAAAGCTTTTCGCGCAGCAGCATGGCCTTACTCCTCAAGCTCCAAAGAGAAATCCACCGCGCGCGCCGAATGTGTGAGCGCGCCGACGGAAATGTAGTCGACACCGGTGGTCGCGATGGCGGTGACAGTGTCGAGTCGGACGCCGCCGCTGGCTTCGGTTTTCGCACGCCCTCCAACGAGCGTCACGGCTTCACGCAGTTCGTCAGGCGTCATGTTGTCGAGCAGAATGTGGTTGGCGCCAGCCGCCAGGGCTTCTTCCACCTGCTCCAAATTGTCAGCCTCGATGATGATGGGCGCGTTCGGGTGGCTCTTGTGCGCCAAAGCGACGGCATCGCCGAGCGCTTTTGGACCAAGGCGCGCCAGGACAATGCGATGATTGTCTTTGATCATCACGGCATCGAAAAGACCCATCCGATGGTTGGTGCCGCCGCCCACTGCCACTGCGTATTTCTCCAGAATCCGAAGTGTGGGCGTGGTCTTGCGCGTGTCCAGAATCTTTGGTTTCACTGGCGTGGAAGCTAACGCTACCTTGGCAACGAACTGGTGCGTCAGCGTCGCGATCCCCGATAGTCGCTGCAGGAAGTTGAGCGCTGTCCGCTCACCGGTCAGTATCCCGCGCGCCGGGCCCTTAAGAATGCACACGCGAGCCCCTGTTTCCACCACATCGCCTTCGTCCACCACCAACTTCACCGCCACAGCCCGTTCGATCTGCGTAAACACTGCCTCGACCAGCGGCAAGCCGGCGACAACACATGGCTCCTTCGCGACGATACAGGCTTCCGCACGCTGGTCAGCCGGAATCGCCGCTTCGGTTGTGATATCGCCAGCGCCAATGTCCTCAGCCAGCGCCGCACGGACCAAGTTGTGAATGATCTCTTGTGGCAGAGTGTTCATCGTGCCCTTGCTGGACGACTCTTCTTGACCACATTGACCTTCAATTTGCGGTCGTACTTCACCTGACGGCGCGCCGGAGCTTCGGGCGTTTTGGACTCTCCGCCGGGTTCGCCCTTCTTGAGCTCGTCAATCTGGTCCCGCAGGATTGCCGCTTTCTCAAACTGCAGGTTCTCGGCGGCCTCCAACATCTCGGCTTCCAGTTCCCGCAGCAACTCCGCCGTCTGATAGCCACCGGGCGCTTCGCGAACCACGGAAGCTTCCACGGCGCGCGCCTTCGTGAGATCGGCGAGGCTGAGTTGCAGTTCGCGTTTCACCGTCTTGGGCGTGATGCCGTGCTCCTGGTTGTAGGCCAGTTGCTTGGCGCGGCGATACTCGGTGGTCTGGAGAAACTTCTTGATCGAGTCGGTCATCACGTCGGCGTAAAGAACGACGGCCGCATTGATGTGACGCGCGGCGCGACCCGCCGTCTGGATCAGCGACGTGGCGCTGCGCAGAAAACCTTCCTTGTCGGCATCCAGGATCGCCACCAGCGACACTTCCGGCAAATCAAGCCCCTCCCGCAACAGGTTGATGCCCACCAGCACATCGAAATCCGCGGCGCGGAACCCACGCAGCACCTCGACGCGTTCGATCGCGTCGATTTCACTGTGCAGATACTTCACCCGAATGCCGACTTCGCGCAGGTAGTCGGTGAGGTCTTCCGAAGTGCGCTTGGTCAACGTCGTCACCAGCACGCGCTCGTGTTTCTCGGCCCGGGCGCGGCATTGTTCAATGAGATCGTCAATCTGGCCCTTGAGCGGTTTGATCGTCACGGACGGATCGATCAGGCCGGTCGGTCGGATAATCTGCTCCGCAACCACCGCGCTACGGTTGATCTCGGTCGGTCCCGGCGTAGCGGAAACGAACGTGCATTGGTTGACCAGGGTCTCGAACTCCGTCGAGTTCAACGGCCGATTGTCGAGCGCCGAGGGCAGACGGAAGCCGTGCTCCACCAATGTCGTCTTGCGTGAGCGGTCGCCCGCGTACATAGCGCCGATTTGCGACACCGTGACGTGCGATTCGTCGATAATCAGTAGGTAATCCTTCGGGAAGAAATCCATCAGCGTGAACGGTCGCTCGCCCGGCGCGCGGCTGCTGAGATGGCGCGAGTAATTCTCAATGCCGCCACAGAATCCCATCTCCTTGAGCATTTCGAGGTCGTACGTGGTCCGCGAATACAACCGCTGCGCCTCCACGAGCTTGTTCTGCGATTCGAACCACGCGACCCGATCTTTCATCTCGGCCTTGATGGCGTCGAAGGCC
>JBGOTY010000218.1:0-6363 GCA_041476745.1 Verrucomicrobiia bacterium
ATCAGAACAACCACCATAATGATGACCGGCCAGACGTGGCGCAGCGTAAAGTGCAGCAACCGCTCGTAGTATTTTTTCAGCCAGTGCGCCACGAAGCTTTCGCGCAGTTCCTTCTTGGTGTTGCCGATGAGCAGGTAGCAGAGCGCGGGCGTGACTGTCATGGCGACAATCAGCGAGCACAGTAATGAGCCCAGATACGCGAGGCCCAGCGGTGTGAAGATGCGTCCCTCCAAGCCGGAAAGAAAAAAGATCGGCAGGAACACAATCCCCACGATCAGAGTCGCGTAGATCACCGAATTACGGATTTCGCTGCTCGCTTTGAAGACGACATCAATCGTGGGTTCCGGGTTGGGTGATTCGCGGTTGAGCCGAAGCCGGCGAAAAACATTTTCCACGTCAATGATGGCGTCGTCCACGACTTCGCCGATGGCGATGGCCAGGCCGCCAATGGTCATCGAGTTGAGGCTGACGCCGAACGCTCTCAGCACCATCACGCCCGCAAGCAACGATGTGGGCATCGCGAGAAAGCTGATGAACGACGCGCGGATGTTCATCAGAAAGATCAGCAGCACGATGGTCACGATGATGCCGCCTTCGATGAGCGCCCGTTTGAGGTTGCGGATCGAGCCCTCGATGAAATCGGCTTGCCGAAACACTTGCATGTTCATCTTCACGTCGGACGGCAACTGTTTCTGGATGTCACGTAGCGCCTGCTCGGCTTTGTAGGTCGTGGTAAGCGTATCTGCGCCGTACGTTTTCGAGATCGTGCCGATGACCGCGTTCTTGAGGTTGATCGCGGCATCCCCGCGCTTGATCTCCGGGCCGAACTTGACCTCGGCGACATTGCGGACGTAGATCGGAGTGCCCTTGGCGTACTTGACGATCGTGTCGCGCACATCGTCGAGCGATTGGATTCGCGCCACCCCGGTGACGATGTATTCCTGACCCGGCGTTTGCAGGAACGCGCCGGGAACGTTGACGTTCGATTTCTCCAGCGCGTCGTGCACTTCAGCGACGCTGACGTGATATGCGCTCAGCCGGTCGGGATCGAGCAACACCTGGTACTGCTTCACGTCGCCGCCCATGCTGACGACGGACGCGACCCCGCCGAGCGCCAGAATGCGCGGGCGGATTTGCCAGTCGGAGATCGTGCGCAAGTCCATCGGTGATTTGGTGTCGCTTTCGAGGCTATACTTGATCATCCAGCCGACGGTTGATGTGACGGGCAACATCACGGGTGCGTGCGTGCCGGCGGGAAATCGCTCGCGCACGGACTGAATGCGCTCGTTGACCAACTGCCGCGCCACATACACGTCCGAACCCCAGCGAAACACGATGATCACCGTCGAGAGACCGACCGAGGATTGCGAACGCACCTTCTCCACGCCCGGCGTGCCGTTAACCGCGCTCTCGACGGGAAAGGTGATCAACGACTCAACGTCTTCGGGCGCAAGACCGGGCGACTCGGTTTGCACAACGACCTCCGGCGGCGCGAACTCGGGGAAAACGTCCACGGGCATCCGCATCGTGACATAACTGGAGGCGACGAGGAATACGATCAGCCCGACGACGACGAGCAGGCGGTTCTTCAACGACCAGTGTATGATTTTGTTGAACATGGATTCCTCGCGCGTTGGTTCTCGCTAGTCGGTATCGGTTGGCGGTTTCACGCCTTGGCCCATGAGCGATTTGGTGTAAATCTCCCGTTTACCATCGGTCACCACAACATCGTCCGGCACGAGGCCGTCCTTGATCTCGACGAAGCGGTCGTCCTCCGCGCCCGTCTGCACGTCCACGCGGCTGAACGAGTCGCCCGTCTGCACGTAGACGAATTTCTCTCCACCCGCTTCCAGAATGGCTTCCTTCGGCACGGACAGAACGCCCTCGTTGCGCGCGAGCACGACCGCGACCTTGGCGAACATTTCAGGCTTGAGCTTGCCGTCGGGGTTCTTGACCGTGACCCACACCGGCAGTGTGCGCTTCTCGGGATCGAGTTCCGAGCCGATGAATGTAATCTTTCCCTCGAACGACTCGTTAGGATAACCGAGCGCGCGGATGCGCGCAGTCTGATCGAGCTTCACCTTGGCCACATCCTCCTCGTACACCTCGGCCACGATGATGACCTGCGAGAGATCAATGATGTGAAAGAGTTCCTTGTTCGGATCAACTGACTCGCCGAGTGTGACCGGGCGGTCGTTGATGACGCCCCCGACGATAGCCACGATCTTCACGACGGGCGGCGGATCACCGATCTGCCGTGACTGAATTTCGGCAAGCTTCTGTCCCTTCTCGACTTTGTCGCCGACCTTGGCGAAAAGACTCTCAATGCGCCCCTCGATGCGCGACGTGACGTGCGCGTGAAGGTTGGGGTCGAGCTGCACCTTGCCGTTGAGAACCAGCACGGTGTCGATGTCGCTTGATTCCGCCTTCGCGGTCTTCAAGCCGATGGCCGCCTGTTGCTCCTTGGTGAGCTTTACCGGCCCGCCGCCCCCGCCGCCGCCGACCTCGACAGACGCGCCGTGCGGAAACGCCGGCCGCGCTCCCGCGACCAGTAGTGTCACTATGCTGAGAATAGCTGCGATGTGTTTCATGGTTTCTTCACCTCGGTTGACTGCCTGAATTTTATGGTGCTGGGGAAAATCCCGGCCGCGATGTCCAAATCGATCAGCCCTTCTTGGTATTCTCGCAGCGTGTCGATGTAGGAGGATTTCAGTTCGGCAAACTGTTGGCGCGATTGGATCACTTCGACGATGCTCGCCAGCCCTTGCCGGTAGCCGTTCTCGACGAGTTTGACGTTGTCCTCGGCGCGCTTCAGGATTTCTGGTGAGTAGGATTCCAACAACGGCGCAAGCGTCTTCACGCGCTGCTCGGCGTCCGCTAGTTCCTGAGCAATTTGAAGCTTGAGCGCCTCGACACTCTTTTCCGCGCGGTCTTCGAGAGCCAGAGTTTCGCGGAGGCGTCCTTGCTTGCGATCAAAGAGCGGCAACGGAACGGTAAGCTTCAGTCCGACGAACTGATCCGTGGGTTGAGGCGGCGCACCGTCCACGACACTCCGTTCGCTTTCATACGCCGCACCGATGCGCCAGTCCTCGAATCGTTCAGCCTTGGTGAGTCGCTGTTCCGCTTTGGCCGAATCCACGTCGAGCCGGGCCGCAACAAAACCCGGCCGCCGTTGCAGCGCATTCTCCAGTGTGTACACGGACAGGTCAGGCAACGGTTGAAAATCGAGTTTGCCCACCGCGACGAAATCACTATCAGCGCGTTTGCCCGCAAGCTTGTTAAGTTCCAGCAGGTGACTGCGACGTTGTGTTTCCAGGACTGTCTTGCGCTGACGCGCCTGTTGCAGTGCGATATGGATCGCGTTGACATCCTTCTCGGAAAGCTGACCACGCTCCACCGCCCCTTTGGTTGCCGCCAGCAATTCCTCGTTCAACCCGATCAGGAATTGCTGAAGTTTGATCTGTTCCTCGACTGCGAGAAATTCAGTAAACGCCCGTCGCACCTCGCCCACAATGCGCCGCTCCAAGTCGGCAACCTCTGCAGCCGTGCGTTCAATCTCCACACGGGCTACGCCCTTTTGCGCACCAATGCGTCCGCTGACACTGAACGGCTGGTTGATACCTACGGAAACATTATGTTGGCCTTCGTCCCTGAACGCATTGTCGAACCGTCCATTAAGTTCCAGTTCGGGATTGGGCCACACCCCTGCCTGCTGTAAGCGAGCCCGCGTCTCCTCGATGCGTACACGCGCCGCTGCCAATTCGCGATTGTTCGCCAGCGCGCTTTCCACCGCCACATCCACCGTGAGCGACTCCTGTGCGAGCACAGACACGCTTTTCAAAATCACTACTGCCATGATAAAGATTTGTTTTTTCATTCTTGCCTTGAACGTTTTTGGGAAAGCGCAACACAACTCCACCGCAGGAGCCCAACACAGGTGTGACTCAGTCCGAAACCGAGCCTTTAGGCAAGACAGGGGGGTGAACGAGGCGAGAGCAAACTGACCAAAAGAAATTCAGGCAGCGTTATGCCAGGCGGTCCATGATCATACGTCAGACCGGCGCGCGGCGCAATGACAGCGGAATCGATTGTACGGATAGCAACCACCGCTTGGAAAGCCCAGCCCGCAGCGGGAATTTGAACGGTCGTCTGCGTGGAAGGAACGATGCTCTTGAGGCTGGCGCAACAATCCGCCTTGCCGCAGTCATCTTGATGCGAATCCGCGTCACCGGTATGATGGGACGCTGGCTCGGCCTGCTCATGGCCGCGCTCCAGCATCTGTTCGGCTGCGCACGCGAAATTCGCTGCGAAAAACAGTAGTGCAATTGTCGCGGACATTATCCGCAACACGTTTCGCCCTGCCGTTGCCTTTCCAGACATCATCGGTGAATGTATGCTCCGAAGTTCAGACAGTCAACCTAATGCTCTTGTTCATCGACGCACTGCGTCCCTGCCACGCCGTTACATAAGCTGATACGCCGAACACTGACAAACCCCTCGTTTTTTTCAGGTCGGGCCGTGAGTCACTACGCGCCACTGACAAACCATGTGTTATAGACCGATTCGGTCAATCCTTTCATCACGGCGCTTCTGCTCGTCCTTTCACCTAATACAACGCCGTGCGGCGTGATAACCCCCTGGCAGATCCAGAAACTGATAAGCCCCTTCGCGAGCGGCGAAGGCGCTTTCGCATGACGTACTGCAAATGGGCAATGATTACTACTTCTTCTCTTCCATGCCTGGGGTTGACTTGCCCGGCGTAGTCGCACAGCAAAACGCGCCACCGCCGCACATGCTGCAAGTGTGAACCATCTTCGTCTGCTTCAATTCCGTGGTCATTTTGCCGCCACATCCGGGACATTGATCGACCTGTAGCGCCGTCTCGACAGTCCCATGCCCGGGTTTGGTAGTGATATTCTCCTTCATGATCATCGTCACGGACTTACACTTGGGACAGGACATCGCGATGGTCGCATTGCCGGGGAGCGCAGCGAAATCGTTCGTTGTCTGGACGTGCGTTAGCGCATTCCATGGTTTGGTGCTTTGGCTCGCGGCATCTTGGGCGCGCACAATCTTGGCGGCAGAAACCGTCAGCAAGGCTGCCGTCATTACAGTCATTAGTTTGTTCATTCGCATTTCCTTTGGGTAACTGCTTTTTTTTGTTCCTGCTCGTGCAAGTGTAGACCAACTTAATTCTCGCACCTCCACCATCCGCTCACCATGGGCTGAACACCCCACATCTGCTTGGGAAAGCACAACGCGCCTCAGCAGGCAAAACCCTCCCGGTCAGGCACCGCAGCAAGGACTGGTGCAGGTGTGGACGTTGCGGGTCTGCTTCAATTCCGTGACGACCTTCGTGCCGCAACCGGGGCATTGGTCTACGTTCACTGTCGCCTGGATCGTACCATGGCCCGGTTTAGTCGTGACTTGTTCGTTGATCGTCAACGGAACCTTGCATTTGGAGCACATCCGCTCGACCGTGTATACGTTCGCCTCACTTTTGGACGCGGGAGCTCGGTTCGCGCTGAGCCACGGCTTGGTGCTGTAAGCGGCTCCATCCTGAGCGGCATTCGCGGCGATGGCGGCGAAGGCGATTACTGCAACGATGCTGAGTACCTTATTCATGACAACTTCCTTTCGTGACGCCGATGGGGTACTACGGCTTCACCAAGTAATACGTCAGGGTTCGGAAAAGCCCTCGCACACCATGACAGCCCGCTGGACGCCAGCGACTCGCCATAGTTGGGCAAATTTCGTGCGCCCGTTAAAGCCGGTCTCAACATTACTACTTCATCAGCCGGATATCACAACTACTGCCCTGGTGGTCGCACGGGCCGTCAGCCGGATCCTATGCAACAGCCTTCCTAGCAGGTTGTTGAAAAACTCGTCGGTTGTTTGAACGAATGTGGGGTGGGTGCGTCAGAGCAGTATGCGTGGAAAAAGCTCAAGCCCAGCCAGACTTTCTGACCGTCGTCAACCTCAACACCTGCGTGCCGGCCAACCATCCACTGCGCGCCATCAAACGCCGCGTGGACGCCGTGCTGCAGAAACTCTCTCCGTTGTTCGACGACCTGTATGCCGACGACGGTCGCGACAGCATCCCCCCCCGAACAACGATTACTTCGGGTCATATTTGCGAAGTCATGACCACTTACGAAGAGAACGCAGTCAAACGTCTGGATCGTAGCCAAGCCAGTCGATAACGCGCGACCTGTGCCGTTGGGCAGTGGGATATTGGAGTAACCGTCCGAGCATTTCAGCATTGTCCGATCTTAAGCGAACAACAAGCTCCGGGTCGTCCAGCGGTAAGAACGGCAAATTCGCGTCCAAGAAGCTGATTGGCGTGGTTGCACTGACGTCCCC
>JBGOTY010000219.1:0-6339 GCA_041476745.1 Verrucomicrobiia bacterium
CTGTGGAGTTCGTTTCGCAGAATCGAGGTGCGAGGGCAGCACCGAGATGGCGTCGTGAAGTGCCGACGCCCGTAGGGCGCAGCTCAGGGGACTGAGCGGAGCCAACCGAGCGGAGCGAGAACCAACCCCTCCCCCCGAGCTGCGCCCAGCAGCGAGTCGCGCCGTAGCCTTGGCGAAGGCGGACCCCTTAGTGGCGCGGGCGTCCCGCCCGTGTCCCTCCACCTTCGCGTTGAGCAGGCGTCCCGCCTGTACTCTTTCGCCGCCCCTTGCCGATACGCTGCTGCCTTTCCCCGGCCCCTTGAGCGTTGGATGTTGAGCGTTTCATGTTGAGCGGCCTGCCCCGAATTCTTTTCGGGGTTCATTTGTTTCCAGTTTCCGCCACTCTACCCATCCCCCACCACCCTGTCCAGCAAAAACTATCGATTACCGATAGAAAGACCGGGTCCCCTCCTCGGAGGGGATAATGGGGTGGGTGCTCTACCTCGATTCCTCAGCCTGTCATCCTGAGCCTGTCGAAACCGCCCCGGGCTGTCCGTCGTTTGACAGCAAATCTCTGTCGTTCCGGTTGTAGCCGCGCTTGCTAAGCGCGGGCCGTTGCAGCTGCGGGCGCTGACCGCGACGGAGTTGGAGAAACTTGAAGTCACAATTTGTGACTTCAAGTTTGGAACCCTCTCCCAGAGAAGCTGTTCTGCCGAACTGGTCACAATTTGTGACCAGTTCCCACAGTGGTCGTAGAAAGTTGCCCCACGCCTTCACTGAACACGGCGCCATCATGGCCGCCACCGTGCTCAACAGCCCCGAAGCCGTCGCCATGAGCGTCTTTGTGGTGCGCGCCTTCCTCCGGATGCGGGAACAACTTGCCGCCAACGCCGCCATCCTCAAACGCCTCGCGGAAGCGGAGCGCAGCACAGGCTGCGCGACACGCCGCGATGTAGTTGCCGCGGCAATCCTCCCATTGCCCCTCGGCGTTGCGCACCATCTGGACAAAGCTGCAACCGCTGCTCCTACCACCGCCCGACCCGCCCAAGCGCCGCATCGGCTTCAAGTAAGCGGAGCGCAGCACTGGCTGCGCGACACGCTCCAGTGAAGTTCCTGGCGCAACTGATACGCCGTTGTCGTTTTCGCGCCAAACGAACCCGAATTGAAAAATCCATTTGCGCATCCTAACCTCATGCCGCCCTGCAACATACGTTCATAATTTCGCGATGGCAATTCGGGTTCGTTTCGCAGAAACGCATGTTTTTGGCGTCCGCCTTGGCCTTTGGTGACGGCCTTGGTACGGACGCGCTGCTGCGCGTCTTTGCCGGTTTACGCAACCCTTGTCCTCCATCTCGTCCGGCGTAGCCCTCGCGCAGTAGCCGGTCCCAATACTCATCCCAAGATCATACAATTATCGAACTTCGATGTCTAGAAGAAAACCAGCCACGTAAACACTGAGGTTTTCGAGGGTAAAACAACTGGGAAAGCGCCGACACGCCAACTCAGTCAGTCACTGGCGCGCCATCACGAAAAACGAACTGACCCCTTTCACTGACCCTCTCGGTGCCGTGCGTGTTCACTTCGTTGACAATGACCGACGCTTCACGGCCTTTCTGGAGTCACATAATCTGGCAGCGCACTAGGGACGGCGAAAGCCCGGTCGAATGGTACGACAACCCCGTCGTATTCATTTGTTCCCTCGACCCCAAACCAGATTTCACCGGGCCCAGGTTCAACGGGCCCATCCTCACGTGCTCTTGCAGCGACATTTCTTCGTGGAGCAACTAACGGCGAAAGCCATACCAACCAGTACCCGCCAGGACCCTGTGTATCATGCTGCCAAACTAACGGAAGCTGTTTATTGTTAAAGGCCCTCATGAGAATCCCGTAATCTTTCTCATCGTCAAGGCGGGCAATTTGGCGAAGGCTCGGTGCACTACTGTAAACGCCCAGTCGTCTGAAACCTTCTTTTGTGTGGCTTGAACTAGTGTTTACGTCGCTGACCGTAAGCGAGAATAATCTGCGTGGGTTTGTCCAAAGATTAAGCCGCACGGGTCTTGCTATCACTGTGTACGCGACTCCATTTGGCTCCTTTGCAAAAGGGTACGTACTTGGTTCGGCTGCCCGAACGGTGCCCAGTACCACGCCAAGTGCATCGACCACTGAATACAAAGGCTGCTCCGCATCATTGAATTCGGCCTTCACCCGCTGCCTTTCTGACGGTTCCAAGCCCTTTTGCGCGACCACACGCGGCCTTATATACCCGCTATCCTCATCCTCCGTGCAAATGACCGTAACGAGCCGATTGGTAAGTTGACTGTTGAGTTTCTTCACGAGCGCTTTGCAATCGGACTCGGCCATCCCGTTGGTATACGACAAGGTCAATCCATCGGGATCGTTTGTGGTCATGAAGTTGCATGCTGAAGCACACCTGTAGGTAAGACTCTCGCTTTTCCCACTCTTTGCTTTCTCGGGGATCTGAACGGCTGCCGTTGCCATCGTTGCTTCATTCGTCCGTGCCTCTCCACCCGGCTTTGGGCTTTCCTCCTCTTTTCCGCTCTCTGCTTTCTTCTGGACGGTAACGGTTATCACTGGATTCGTCGCGCTGGCGACGCCGAACTCTACGACATTCCCCTCAAACCGCTTTTCCTCGGGCTGTTCACTAACTTTCAAAACTGACAGGCTGATCTTGGGGATTTTGATCGTCACTGCAGTCGCAAAGCTGCCCGAAATATTCGCTTCCTGTGCCCCCCGCTGCGTTATCCTAAGAAGCGTACGCGTTTCGTCAATCCAGGCAGATTGTCTGTCGAGTTGTTGCGAGATCTGATCCTCCCTTGTTGCGGAGAGTTTGCCAGTCCCGCTCGCTGGCCCCTTGTCTTTGCCGGCCGTGACGTCAACTTCTGCCTCAGAGGTCAACTTGCCAAGCTTGATGGTCGCCGGGTCGGTTTTGAGCTTATCGACTACTTCAAAACGCACCCGCAGTTCGTCCAAAGCTCTCAGGATATCGGCTTTCAGTTGAGGATCTTCGGGCGGTTGCAAGCGTTGTTTCCTTTCTTCAGGTGTCCGACCCCTGAGGATCGACTGCAGCCTGAGCAAGAACACCCGTTCCAAACACACGCTACCATTAACCTGCCCCGGCATTGCGGGCAGGTTGAAATATGCAGTGATGTAATCCAAACGATCGTCTACGGATGCGCTGTTGGCAACGCTGCACACGGTGAGTTCCACTCGCTGCGTTGCTGGAATAGTCGGCTCTGTTCTTTCGGCTAACGCGCTGAGCAACTTTTGGACAGCTTTGTCAGGGGGCAGTTTTTTCTTTTCGTCGGGATCTCCGAAGCCTTGGGCGTAATCAAAAACCGCAGCTTGAGCTCTCTCCTTCAGCAGGGAAAACACACCGCCCGGTTCCTGCTCTGCTGGAAATGGCCGCGCGCTCAAGGCAAGAGCTCCCGGGGTCTTGCTGGAAATCGAGATTTTATTCCCTCCTCCTAATAAGCTCTTAAATCCTTCCTGTGCTTCCTTCAATTTATATTTGGGGCTTGAGTCAAAAAGGTCATTATGTGCGCAGTAGATTCGATCGGTTACGACCGCCCAATAGTCAGCCTCGAACGTGCGCCCGGCGTCAAGTTTCTCCTCAACGATTGTGCTAGTAATACGGTTAAGAACGTAACTTAGGCGTGCCTCATCGAGATTCGTTGAATTCGGAGAATCCGTCATGAATTCGGACTTCAGAGCCTCCAGCGCTGGATCGTTTTTGACCAATGTGACCATCCGATTCGTCTTGAGGCCTGAAGGATCGAGCCTGTGCAAAGTGTTTGTTAACTCACCATCATTGGTGAACGATGCCGTCGGCCAGGGCGCTTTGACATAAGTTGTAGTGCTCAGGCGTGCGCAGCCGCCGAGCAAGAAGACGGGCAATGCCAAGACGGTGAGCTGCTTTCCAAAAGGATGTTTCGAACGTATTTTCATAGATTTTCCTCGCCTTTGGTTAGAATCGGTTGACGCTTGGGAGTGCACAGTGAGAACGTTCTCGCGCAGTCCCCGCCCAAAAAGGGTCAGTTCGTTTTTCGTCACCATCGTGCATCAAGAATGCTCCAGGTTCGCCGCAGCCCCTGTCGTCCGTCAGTTGATGGCCGATCAGGTAGAGGCCATAGCGCATGCCGCCAGGTGTTTGCAAGCCGAATTACTCCGTCAGCCAGCCGATGAACACCTAGGTCTTGCGGCGGAGCAACCGTGCGACCAAATAGCGCTGTGGCCCGCGGTGTAAGCCATTGTCTTCCCCACTTCGTGTTCTTCGTGTCTGCTTCGTGCAATTCGTGGAAGTGCTGGCTATTGCGGTCGGTCGCTCAGGTGGGGGTTGTAGGTCGGGAGCCCGCGCGGGCCGGGCTTGCCCATCAGGTCGGCGAATTCGGGAGTGTCGCGGAGCGTGGCGAGATCGGCATCTTGTGACGCGGATTGGCGATAGACGTGGCTGGGATCGACCTCGAAACATTTCTTCAGGTTCTGCACGGCCATGACGGGATCGTCGAGCTGGGCGTAAACGCGGGCGAGGCTGTACAGCGTGGCGGAGTCATCGGGCCGCAGGGCGAGGCTGGTGTTGAATTTCTCGATGGCGTCGCGGAAATCGGCGCGAACGCGGGTGATCTTGCCCAGCTCAATCAGCGCGTCGCCCCACATCGCGTACGTGGCCGCCGCGCCGGGTTGTGCCCTGGCGGCGCGCTCGAATTTCTCCAGCGCCGTACGGAGGAGAGATTGCTTTGTTTCACGGTTGGGGGAGACATGCGCCGCGCGCACGAGTGCACCGGCCCAGTTGTCGCACACGGGGCTGATCTCGCTGCCGAAGCGCGCGCGCTCGGCGGCCTTGGCGAAGAGCGTTGCGGCTTCCTGATATAACTGGACGCGCGCCTGATCATTCACCGCATAGTCAGGCAGTTTCGTGGAGAGAATCACGGCCCACTTGTTGTAGGATTCCCAGTCGTCGGGCGCGAGTTCGACGGCTTTGCGGCATTTCTCCACGGCGCCCTGATAACAAGCCAGGCGGGTGCGGGATTCCACGGGCAAATCACCGATCAACAGGAGGGTCTCGCTCCAGAGGATATAGGTGAGCTTGTCGTCGGGCTTCTGGGCGGCGGCCTTACTGAATTTCTCGGCGGCGGCCTGGAAGGACTGCAACTGCTCCGGCCCCGTCAACCCCTGCTTGCCCAATTGCACGAGCGAGATGCCCCAGTTGTTGTAGGCCTGCGGGAAATTCGTGCGCGCATCGATCGCCCGCTCGAACGCCTGCGCCGCGCCGGCCCACTTGCGGTCGCGCATCAACTGCACGCCGAAGTCGAACTGTCCCCGGGCAACTTGCTCGGGCGAGAGCGTTTGCTCGGGCACCGTGGTCGGTGTCGATTGCGCCGGCTCGGCGGGGAGGTCCGGTGCGTGACCCACAAGCGCCAGGCCAATCACGATGCCGATGAATGCGCGATTCATAACCTTTTCAACTATAAGGGCGCCCTGCCGCAAACTCCAACGGCAAAACGGAGAAGCCGGATACTCGGAAACGGAGATTGCCAGGCGCTTGTCCAGCGAACAAGCCGCCGTCAGTCGGTCGACTGCTTGACGATGCCGAGTTCCCGTCGGGACTTACGGATGGGGTATGAAGCCCATTTGATTGAGGAGCTTTTGCCCATTGGAAGATTGGACAAACTGAATAAAATCGTGTGCTGCGGGTGGTTCCTTTTCCTTGTCGGTGAAAAGATGGAGAACGCGCGCATAAGGATACTGGCCCTGGTTCACCGTCGCCGCGGTCGGGGCGATTCCGCCGATGGACACGCCTTTGACGTTGGGCTTCGTTGACAACTCAATGCTGCAATAACCGATTCCGCTCGCATCGTTGCCAACCGCTTGAACGATGGCCGCATAGCTGGTGAATGGCTTCATGCTGGCGCCATACGGCTTGTTTTCCATCGCCAATTCGCGAAAGCCCAGATGCGTCCCGGAAATCGGATCGCGGATGTACAGGTGAATGGGCGCATCCGGTCCACCCACTTGCTTCCAGTTATCGATAACGCCTAAAAAAACGTCCCGCACCTGGTCCCGCGTCAGGTTTCCGATGTTGTTGCCGGCATGGACAACCACCGCGACGCTATAGGAGCCGATGATGTAGTCGTTACAATTGATATTGCGAGTCCGGGCCAGCTCCAGTTCATTCGTGGTGAGCACCCGGGAAGTTGCCGCGATGTCACTGAGTCCAGCGAGCAATGCCGCCACCCCATACCCGGTGCCTTTGAATTCGGTTTGAAACGTGGCGGCGGGATGATCTTTCTTGTACTCCGCAATCAGCCGGGGCGCCAATTCTTCGCCAACCGTGTTCGAGCC
>JBGOTY010000220.1:0-6328 GCA_041476745.1 Verrucomicrobiia bacterium
AAGGAAATGCGCGAGCAGGTACTGCGGCTCACGGAAAAGTACAACCCGCCGCAGAACCCGCCGCACGCCTGAGGGTTTACAGGGCTGGCGCCCCTGGGTTGCCAGCCGACGGTGGTGACGGCGCGAAACCCGGTGGGCTTCGCGCCTGATAACTTTTGAGCTAATCCGATGAACCCGTTGCCCGGCTTCCGCGACTTTTATCCTGAGACGCTCGCTGTCCGTCGCTACATCTTCGACAAGTGGCGCGACGCGGCGCGGCGCTATGGCTTTCGCGAGTATGACGGCCCGCCGCTGGAACCGCTCGAACTCTACACGCAGAAATCGGGTGACGAGATTGTCGGGCAACTTTTCAACTTCGTGGACAAAGGCGACCGCGCGGTGGCGTTGCGGCCCGAGATGACACCGACGCTGGCCCGCATGGTCGGCGCACATCACCGCGATTACAAGAAGCCGATTAAGTGGTTCGCCATCCCGCAACTCTTCCGTTACGAGAAGCAGCAACGGGGACGGCTGCGCGAACATTTCCAGTTCAACGCCGACATCATCGGCGAGACCGACGTGTGCGCCGATGCTGAATTGATTGCGCTGGCCATCGACACGCTTCGTGGCTTCGGGTTGACCGGGAAGGATTTCGTCGTGCGCGTCTCTGACCGCCGCGTGTGGCAACGATGCCTGTCGGCAGCCGGTATCGCCGAAGACAAGCAATACCCGGCGTTTCAGGCCATCGACAAGCTGGAGCGCGAGCCGGTGGAGAAGACCCATGAAAAACTGGTGGCGACGGGGCTGCCGGTGCATAAAGTTGAAGAGGTCCTGGCAATCGCCGAAGGGAAAATGGCGCCGGACGCGCCGGAGCTGCAGCAGGTACTGGAGAAACTTGGCGTTCTGGCCGCGTTCTGCAAGGTCGATTTCAAGATCGTTCGCGGGTTGGCGTACTACACGGGGATCGTTTGGGAAATACACGACTGCAAGGGCGAACTCCGCGCCGTTGCCGGTGGCGGTCGTTACGACAATTTGCTGGAACAGGTCAGTGGCGTAAGTTTGCCCGCGCTGGGATTCGGGATGGGAGATGTTGTGTTGGGTGAATTACTGAAGGATCGGGGTCTGTTGCCAAAGTCGGGTGGTGAACTGGATTGCTATGTTGTCATCGCTGAGGAAGCGCTACGCAGCGAGGTGCTCAAGCTTATTCATCAGTTGCGCGATGGCGGAATTGCGGTAGACTACGCGCTCGCACCGACAAAAGTAGGCAAGCAATTTCAAGTGGCCGTCGCAGCGGGAGCGCGTTTTGCTTTGACGATCGGTTCTGATGAATGGAGCACGGGCGAGGTGAAGCTGAAAGATTTGTCGGCGGGGACGGAAGAGCGGATACCGGTCGCGGACGTGGCGGCCCGGCTCAAGAAGCCATTGTGATTTTTGGTTGGTTTGCGGTGAAGGGATTTTTCTATGAAACGCACACAGCATTGCGGGGAACTGCGCGCGGCGCTCGTGGGACAGAAGTCCACTCTCATGGGGTGGGTGCACGCGCGGCGCGATTTGGGCGGAATTGTGTTTATCGAACTGCGCGACCGCGAGGGCAACACCCAGGTGGTCTTCGATCCCCAGCATAACAAGCCGTCCTGGGAACTCGCCCAGAGCCTGCGGAGCGAATTCGTCGTGGCCGTGGAAGGCCGTGTGCGTAATCGTCCGGAGGGCACGCAAAACCTGAAGCTCCCGACCGGCGAAGTCGAGTTGCTGGTGGATCATCTGGAGATTCTCAACCCGAGCGAGACGCCACCGTTTCAACTCGACGAGACGGGTAGCGCGCAGGCGAACGAGGAGTTGCGCCTCCAATACCGCTACCTCGACCTGCGGCGGCCCAGCATGGCCAGGAACTTGAAGCTGCGCCATCGTGTCGCAAAGGCCGCGCGCGATTATTTCGATACGAACGACTTCCTTGAAGTGGAAACGCCGATCCTCTTCAAGAGCACGCCGGAAGGTGCCCGCGAGTATCTGGTGCCGTCACGGGTGAATCCTGGCAAGTTCTATGCCCTGCCGCAGTCGCCGCAGCAGTTCAAGCAAATGCTGATGGTGGCGGGGGTGGACCGGTATTTCCAAATCGCGAAGTGTTTTCGCGACGAAGACCTGCGTGCGGACCGTCAACCGGAATTTACGCAGATTGACGTCGAGCTCAGCTTTATCACGCGCGAGGACATGTATGCGCTGATCGAGGGACTGCTCGCTACCGTCTGGCTGACGACGCGCGGTGAGAAAATCCCGACACCGTTCCCGCGGATGCAGTTCTTGGAAGCGATGGAGCGGTTCGGCAGCGACAAGCCGGACACGCGGTTTGGGCTGGAGCTGGTCGATTTTACGAAGGATTTCGCGCAAAGCCAGTTCAAGGTGTTTCGCGGCGCGGTGGACACGGGCGGGGTCGTGAAAGCGATCAACGCAAAGGGGCTCGCGAGCGCGACGCAGGGGCAGATTGAATCACTGACGGAGACCGCAAAGAGTTTCGGTGCGAAAGGTCTCGCGTTCATTAAGGTCGAGGGCGGCGAATGGAAATCGCCAATCGTGAAATTCTTTAATGAGGCGGAGAAGAAGGCGCTGACCGAAAAACTGAAAATCGAGGAGGGCGACCTCATTCTGTTCGGAGCGGACAAACGCGAGACGGTTTGGGAAGTGCTCGGACGGTTGCGCCTGATCATCGCCGAGATCCTCAAGAAAGAGGGCAAACTGAAAGTGCCCGAGGAGCAATGGAACTTTCTTTGGGTAATCGATTTCCCGCTGATTACGTACAACCCCGAATCAAAGCGCCATGTGGCCACGCATCATCCGTTCACCTCGCCAGTGGTCGAGGACATTCCCCTGCTCGACAGCGAGCCGACGAAGGTCCGTGGGCAGCATTATGACATTGTACTGAACGGCGTGGAACTGGGCGGCGGCTCGATTCGTATTCATCAGCCGGAATTGCAGAAGAAGATCTTCGAGCAAGTGCTGCAGATTCCGCCAGAGGTCGCGCAATCGCGGTTCGGCTACATGCTGCAGGCGTTCCGGTACGGCGCGCCCCCCCACGGCGGCATCGCGCTGGGCTTTGATCGTTTGTGCGCGATTCTGTGCGGGACGGCCAACATCCGCGACGTAATCGCGTTCCCGAAGACGGCGAAAGCGGTGGATTTGATGACGAACTCGCCGAGCGAGGTCGAGCCGAAACAATTGCGCGACCTGCACATCAAGTTGGATGTGGAAGACGCAGGCTGAAGTCCGCGCCGCTTCCGTTGCTACTGACCGGATGAATTAGCCGGCTCGAAATTTGTCGTGGGGGGTACCGGCACAGCGTTCGTATTGGACTCTTCCGCTTTCGGCGGCTCGTCTTTTTTCTCGGGAGCGGCCGGCGGCGCTGCGGGAGCAGTCTCGGCTGGCTCTGGCGTGACCGCCGGTTTTGATTCGACGGCGGTGGCGCCCCGGTGGGAAGGCAATCCTGGCGGCGGCTGGCCCGTCCAGCGGATAGCGAGGATGGTAACTTCCGGCGCGAAAGACTCGGGGTTGAAGGTGTTGACGGTGGTCAAAGTCGGCTGTTTCTGGTCGCCAGTGTCCTGGCCAGCGCCGCTGCGCGCACCGTAGTTCGTGCTGAAAAAAATCTTGCCTTGAACAAACATGACGGCGTCCGCACCGATTGTTTGGGCCTTCTTCACGATGCGGGGCATGTGGCCCTCCTCAGGCTGCGCATAAAACGGGCTGCTGATACGCAATTCCGCCAGCACATCATACGAGGACGGCGGGAGGGAAGTGAAGACGGGCAGGGCGTACTTGGTATTCACAATGCCGCCGCTAGCGGTGGGCCAGGCCTGTTGATCGCCGACGTACGGACGGACGACCGCCGTCGCGCAACCGAGAGATAATGCCAGTCCTACCGCACAGAGCCATCGTTTCATTTTTACCTCTGCTGTTTGGTGAACGCTCGTTGTTGAGACCTCACCCCCGCCGACTGGCACTGCTTTAGCACAGACCGAATCGATTTGGGAAGCAGAAAATAGCTGGCCCGCAAGGGGGTGCAGGCCGCCTCACGTCGCACTCGGCGCTGGAGAAGCCGACGGCAGTACTTTCCGGGCGCGTCCACGCTTTTTTGGTTCGGCGCGCGTGAAGACCCCCATCTTGCGGTATTTCTTGTATCTGGCCTCCAGCAAGTCCGACATTTTCACATCCCAGAGCTTATCGAGGTTCTTGAGAATCGCCTTCTTGAGCGTCGCCGCAGTTTCGTCATAATCCTTGTGCGCGCCACCGAGCGGTTCGGGGATAACCTCGTCCACGACGTCGAGTTCGAGCAAATCCTTGGCGGTGATCTTGAGCGCGGCGGCCGCTTGGGCGGCGTTGGCCCGGTCCTTCCACAGGATCGCGGCGCAACCCTCGGGCGAGATCACGGAATAGTAGGCGTTTTCGAGAATGAGCACGCGATCGCACACGCCGATGCCGAGCGCGCCGCCCGAACCACCTTCGCCGATGATCACGGCGATTGACGGCGTCTTGAGCACCATCATTTCGCGCAGGTTGACGGCAATCGCCTCGGCGATGTGGCGTTCCTCGGCGCCGACACCGGGGTAGGCGCCCGGCGTGTCGATGAAGCAGACCACGGGGATCTCGAATTTCTCAGCGAGTTGCATCAGGCGCAGCGCCTTGCGGTAGCCCTCGGGGTGGGGGCTGCCAAAATTGCGCATCAAATTCTCCTTGGTATCGCGGCCTTTCTGCTGGCCGATGGCCATCACGCGGCGCTCGCCGATCGTGGCAAGGCCTCCGATGATCGCATGGTCATCGGCGAAGCGGCGGTCGCCGTGCAACTCGATGAACTCGGTGGCGATGCGCTGCAAATAATCCAACATGTACGGTCGCTTCGGATGGCGGGCGAGCTGGACGCGCTGCCACGGGGTGAGGCTGGTAAAGATCTCCTTTTTCGTAGCTTCCAGCTTCCCCTCGATGGACTGAATTTGGGCGGAGAGATCGATCTTTTGTTCGTCTGCCTGCTTGCGGAGGGCCTCGAGCGTTTGCTCCAGTTCGGTGATGGGTTTCTCGAATTCCAGCGTGTAGATTTTCATGAGTGGCCTCGCTTGAAACTAGTCGTGAATGCCGACGGGGCTCCCGACCGGCAAAATTGTGTACAACTCGGCGACATCATCGTTCAGCAGGCGAATGCAGCCCGCGGTGGCTTGCTTGCCGATGGAATTGGTGTCCCACGTGCCGTGGATGCCGTAGCCGGTGACGTTCAACCCGAGCCAATGCGTGCCGAGAATGTTCTCGGGATCGCCGAAGGGAATGGTTTTTCCATCGGTGCGCCACCAAGGCGGGTTCGCCAGGCGGGTGATGATCTTGAAATCGCCCACCGGCGTCTTGCTATACTCGCCGGTGCCGACGTGGTAACGCTTGAAGAATTTGCCGTTGTCGGTCAGTCGCAGTTCGTTCGTAGCTTTGCTGACGGTGACCGCAAAGTGGCCTTGATAGATGCGCAATCGGTCGCCGACCCGGATAACGTCGCGCGTGAGGTTGTTGGATTTCTTGATCAAATCGATCGTGGTACCGAACTTCTGTGCCAGCTTGCCAAGAGAATCGCCCGCCGCGATGGTGTAGTCGACTTTCTCGGGTGCGGACACGGCCGTAAAGAGGACCTTCGTATTGATCGCGCCAAGCAAATCCAACACTTTGTCCGAAGCTTCGCCGCCATCGCCCAACGGTTGCAACAGCGCACGGGCTTCAGCCAGTTTGCCTTCATTTTCCAGGGCGAGAGCCTGCTGGTATTGCTCGGTACTGGTTTCGGCGGGCGCTGGTGGTCGGCTGGCTGTGGCGACGGTCGGTACCACCAGGGCATTCGTGACCCGGTTTGCGGGCGCGGCTGTGGAAGAGGGAGTTGACGAACTCGGAAGTCGGTCACAACCCGCCAGCCAGAATGTCAGTACGACCACACTGAGCCAAGGTTTCATGTCTGCAAGTCGCGAACCACCAGACTCATAGCAGGGTAGCGACGGTCCGGCTCCTTTTCAAGACATTTGAGGATCACGCGTTCGATGGCGTGAGGGATGTCGGGGACCAGCGTGCGCGGCGGGCGCAAGTGGGCGTTGAAGTCGACGTACTTCTTCAGAATCTCGTCACGCGTGTTGCCGGCGATCGGCTTCTTGCCCGTGAGCATTTCGTACGCGGTGACACCGAACGAGAAAATGTCCGCGCGCTCGTCGACTGGTTCGCGCGCCAACTGCTCGGGCGCGAGATAGAGCGGCGTGCCGGAAAGGATGGAGGCCTTCCGGGGTTTTGAGGGACGGGGAATCGCCAGATCGAAATCGACGAGTTTCGCGTCGTACGTCTTCGGCAC
>JBGOTY010000221.1:0-6298 GCA_041476745.1 Verrucomicrobiia bacterium
CGTGAAACACCGCGTCGACCTCAAGCCGCGCCGCGTAAATGCCCGCGTGCATCAGGCTTTCGCTGGAAGGTTCGTACAGGCCCGCCACCGTCAACTGCCGCGCGTCGCGGTCGGCTTCGAGCACCTCGACAAATTCCTGGCGGGTGATCCCGCCCAAATCGCCGGCGGTGCGGTTGATGATGAAGCCGTTGACCGTGCGGAAGCTCAGGTTGCCGACCGTGTCGCCCACCAAGCCCAGCGCGGCCCAGCGGCGGCACCACTTCAACAACTCCCCCAACCGCTCGTCGCCCGAGACCGCGCGTCGCGCGAAGACGGTGCGAAATTTCGTTCCCGCGTAAACCTCGCCCATGTTGTGTTATCTCCCGAACTGCTTGCGAAGCTCGCTTGGCTTCATGATTCCCTGCTCCGTGATGATTCCGGTGATGTACTTCGCGGGGGTCACATCGAAGGCGGGGTTGCCGGCGCGGGATTGTGCTGGCGAGATGCGAACGCGCTCCAGCCTGGCCCCGGCTGTCCTTCCGGATATGTAATGCACTTCGTCCTCGTCGCGTTCCTCAATCGGAATGCCCGCTCCGGTCGGGCACTTCCAGTCGATCGTCGAACTCGGCGCGGCCACGTAGAACGGGATGCCGTTTTCGCAAGCCAGCACCGCTTTCTGGTACGTGCCGATTTTGTTCGCGACGTCGCCGTTGGCCGCGATACGGTCCGCGCCGACGATACACAAATCCACTTCGCCGCGTTGCATGTAAAACCCGCCGGCGTTGTCGGCGATGATCTTGTGCGGGACGCCCTCCTGCAGGAATTCCCAACTGGTGAGGTTCGCGCCTTGATTGCGCGGGCGGGTTTCGTCCACCCAGACGAAGACCTTTCGGCCGCGGCGATGGGCGAGATAAATCGGGGCGGGCGCGCTGCCCCAGTCCACCAAGGCGAGCCAGCCGGCATTGCAGTGCGTGAGGATGCGCGACCCGCTCTTGATGAGCGGCAGGCCAACTTCGGCGATCTGTTTGGCGCGGGCGACATACTCGTCGGCGATGGCCTCGGCCTCGGCGACCGCTTCCTTCGCGGAACTGGCGCGGGCGCGAACGCGGTCCAGCGCGTGTTTCAGGTCCGCGGCCGTCGGACGGGTCTCCAGCAGGGTGCGATAGGCGCGGTTGAGATCCACCCCTTCCCCATAGGCCTGGGCCATGCCGTAGGCCGCGGTGGCGCCGATGGTGCCCGCGCCGCGAATGATCATGGCTTTGATGGCGTGGGCGGTCTCGCGGTGGTTTTTCAGCCGCAACAGCCCAAACCGATGCGGCAGCAACGGCTGGTTGATGACGACGACATCGCGGCGTTCCATCCACACGGCGCGGTAGTTTTTGCCTCGGACTTTCATGAGCTGGGACACTGTAACGAAGGGGGGAGAGACCGACAAGACCTCAGAAGATGTATATGAAAATGGCTGAAAATGTATACGGAACTGGGTTGACTTGATAAAGCGTTCTACGCTATAAATGTGCCCGGAGAAGCAATAGGTTTCAGTGTTTGGCGAGTTTGGGATGCGGTCTAATAGAAGTCGCAGACGGGAGAATTGCTATGCGAGTTAAGCTTACTGTTCTAGTAGCGTCCACCCTTTTCATCGTCACGTGTACCCACAGGGCCTTCGCGGAATCGCGCTGGTCAAATACTGCTGGCGGCACGTTTGACTGGAACAGCAGTGGCAATTGGAGCGGGTCTTTTCCGCCTGCGGCAGCGGACGATGTGCGCATCACCAACGACCTCGCTTCTGCCCAACTCATCACCAACATGGGATCTTCTGTCGGCGCCGGTGTCACTAATGCCATCAATTTCCTGGCAATTTCCAATGGGCTCGGCAGCGCCACGGTGACGGTGCAACAGGGCGCAGGTCTTTTCCGTACGACTTTTGGTATGCAAATCGGCAAGAACGCCGCGCTGATTATCACCACCAACGCGTTGATTGGCACAAACGTAAACCTCACGTTTGACCTTCGCCCGGGCGGCGGATCGGCGGGCACGCTGGTTCTTTCCAATGCGTCGCCTACCTCGGGCTTTAGCAGTTTCCTTAACAGCGGGGGCAGCGCTCCGGTTGTCAACGCCGGCACGATTGCCTTTACGCCGGTCAATAATCAACTCGTCTCGATGAACTATGGCCAGGTGACGGCGTTCACCAATAATGCCAACGGCACAGTGGTAATGAACGGCTCCGGCACGGGTGCGTTCATTGGCAACTTCGGCGCCAATAATCGCGCGTTCGTCAACAGCGGTTCGATCTTCGCCAGGGCCGGCACGCTGCGGATTGATTCGCGCGATGCCTTCAGCCGCGGTGGTTTCCAAAATGGATCGACGGGTTTTATTCAGGTGGATTCAGGTGCCGTGCTTGAACTCCGGCGCACGACCAATTCTTGGATCAACGGACCTTCTGTCACGAATTTTGGTACGGTGTTTATGAACGGCGGCACGGTAGTGACATTTGACACCGACGGATCGGGTGCCACCAATAAGTCTCGCGTCATCGCCAATGTCGGGACGATTGACGGCACTGGCACGTTTACCGCCTCAATCAACAGCTTGTCAGGCAGCACCGTCGCGCCTGGCTTGGGATTCGGGACGCTGAACGTTGGCGGCAATGTCACTCTTGGCAGCAATAGCACCCTCACCATCCAACTCGGTCTGCTGGCCGGTCAGAATGACCTGTTGGCGGTGACCAGCAATTTGACGTTAAACGCCAACGGCCTCCTCTCCCTCTCGGGCGGCGCGGTGGGCAACATTTACACGGTGGCGACGGCCTTCGCGGTTTCGGGCACGTTCGGCACGGTCACACCAAATTACACCGTGACCTACGACCCGACTGACATCACCGTCCAGTTTGTTCCAGAACCGTCGACGTTGTTCCTTGCGGCTATGGGACTCTTGGGGCTGGTGTCACTACGGCGCCGCACTTCCTGAACGGTAACGCCTCAAGATACAGAGGTTCGCGGGCTAAACTTTTCGCCGGCCTTCCAGTGCGCGGGAGAGCGTCACTTCATCGGCGGTTTCCAGGGCGCTACCGACGGGCAACCCCAGCGCGATGCGGCTGACGGAAACACCGAGCGGTTTGAGCAGGTCGATGAGGTGGTTTACCGTCGCTTCGCTCTCCACGTCGGCCCCCAATGCCAGGATGATCTCCGTCGGCTTGTCTCGTGGCACTCGTTCCAGCAGCGCCGCGATGCGGAGCTGCTCTGGACCGATGCCGTTCAACGGCGAAACCCTTCCCATCAGCGCGTGGTAAACGCCCTTGTGCACGCCCGCGCGCTCCAGCGTGAGGATGTCGTTGGGACCTTCCACGACGCAGATGGACGACTGCTCGCGGCGCGAACTGTCGCAGATTTCGCAGGGATCGTTTTCGGTGTAGCCGCCGCAGCGCGAGCAATTGCGGATCTTCGCCTTCGCATCGAGAATGGCCTGGGCCAGTTGCCGATTCGTGTCGCCGTTGGCCTTGAGCAGGTGCAAAGCGATGCGCTCCGCGCTCCGCTTGCCGATGCCGGGCAGCCGGGACACCTGGGCGATCAGGTTCTGGACGGGCTGGGGATAATCCATCGACGTCGCGTCGCTACATCATGCCGGGCAGGTTTATGCCGGCGGTGACCTTCCCCAACTCTTCGTCCTGCGTCTTTTTCGCAGATGCCAGAGCGTTGGTCACGGCCCCGAGGATCAGGTCTTCGAGCATCTCGACGTCCTTCGGGTCAACGACCTTGGGGTCAATCTTGACCGACACGATCGTGCCGTCACAGCGCGCGGTGGCCTTCACGGCTCCCCCACCTGCCGAGGCTTCGACTTCGCGCTGGGCCAGTTCCTCCTGCACGCGCGTCATTTCCGCCTGCATCTTCTGGGCTTGTTTGAGAAATTTCCCTAGTCCGGCCATTTTCCACCATCACTTTCTGACTTCGACGATTGTTCCTTTGAAAATCTCCAGCGCCTTCTTGATCAACGGATCATTCTTAAAGTCATCGAGGTTCATCTTTGCGGGTTCGGTCGCTTTGGCGGACGCTCCCGGTTTCACGGGCGAAGACGCGGTCGCCTTCGGCGCCGGCGCGGTTGCGGCTTCCCCCACCTCGAACTTCAGCGCGACGTCCATCCGCAACTTCTCCTTCAACTTGGCCTGTAACACTTCAATGTTGCGAGGACGGTCGGCGAATTCCTTGCGATCGGCGAACTCGGGATCGAAGCGCACGACCAGCACGTTCCCGCGCAGGCCAAGCGGTTGTGTCCCGACCAGGTAGCTCTTCGCCAGCGGCGTGACCTTCCCGAGATGTTCCACCGCGTAGGCCCACGCTTCGTCCACAGCAGCCGCTGAATTCGCGGGCGCGGCTTCACGGACGTGAGTCGGGGGTGCTACGGAAGCGGCTTTCGCGACAGGAATGTCGCTCCCACTGGGGCTTGATGGCAGTCCACTCTTCAGTTCATTCAGTTTCTTGAGCAAGCCGTCGATCCCGACCATGTCGCGCGCCTTGACGGCCTTCACCAGCGCAATTTCGAAAAACACGCGCTTGGACAAAGCATAGCGGAGCCGTCCCTCGGCGGCCGCCAGCGCGTCGATGATCCGCAGCACCGCGTCGGAATCCGTGCGCTTCGCCTGTGCCTGGAGCAGTTCCATTTCGGTCTCGGGCAATTGCAGGGACGCGACCCCCTCCGCGCCCAACGTCACGACCAGCAGATTGCGAAAATGATCGAGCAAATCCGCCGCCAGCCGTTGCAGGTCTTTGCCGGCATCATCGAGGTCCTTCAACACTTTCAGCGCCTTCGTCGTCTCGCCATCGAGGATCGCGTCGGTGAGGGCCGCGATCCGGTCGTGCGCGACGAGCCCGAAAACCGAAAGCACGTCTGACTCGGCAATCTTGTTACCGCAAAACGCGATGAGTTGGTCGAGCGTGCTTTCCGCGTCACGCAGACCGCCCTCCGCGCCGCGCGCGATGGCCGCCAGCGCCTCCTTGTCGATCACCACTTTCTCTTTCTTTGCAATTTCCTGGAGATGCTTGACGATGAGGTTCGCGGGAATCCGCCGCAGATCGAACCGCTGGCAACGCGAGAGAATCGTCGGCAGCACCTTCTGCGGTTCGGTCGTCGCGAAAATGAATTTCACATGCGGCGGCGGCTCTTCGAGCGTCTTTAGAAGCGCGTTGAACGCCTGCGTCGTGAGCATGTGGACTTCGTCGATGATGTAAATCTTGAACTTGCCGCGAGCCGGCGCGTAGCGCACCGTGTCGCGTAATTCACGGACCTGTTCGACGCCGTTATTGGAGGCGCCGTCAATTTCCAGCACGTCCAGCGACCGCCCCTCGGTGATCTCCAGGCAGTTGTCGCACTTGTCGCAGGGCGTGGCGGTCGGCCCCTTCACGCAGTTGAGCGCCTTGGCGAAGATGCGGGCGGTGGAGGTCTTGCCGATGCCACGCGGCCCGACGAAAAGGTAGGCGTGCGCGAGGCGGTTTTGCCCGATGGCGTTCTTCAACGTGGTGGTGACATGCTCCTGCCCCACGACATCGTCGAACTGCTGCGGGCGCCATTTCCGCGCCAGGACCTGATATTGCTGCGCCATGAATTAACCCAAAGAATCTCCACACCGAAAGAATGGCCGTGCACCTCGCTTCGACAAACGACATCGGTTCGCGCGCCGCGGTTGAAGCTCCAGCCAGGCACCCCGACGGCACATGGAACATCAAGCTTACCGTTGCTGTCTTCCGACCCTGGCGGGGTTCGCAAGCAACCATTGCATCGGACCCGGCCTTCGACGCCGCCCCGCGGTTTGCTCGCCCACATCGCCGCCTCGGCGAGGAATTCAGCCCAGCTACAGCGGGTTGCTGGTGCAGGGAACCGCTAACTCCCCGCCTAGCACGACCAAAAATCTGGAGCCGATGGTCCCGACCGCTCTCGGGACGACCTACTCCGAATGCGCCCGGCACCTTCGGAGTTGCTCAACCACCAACGAAAACTGGAGCCGATGGTCAGGATCGAACTGACGACCTACGGTTTACGAAACCGTTGCTCTACCAGCTGAGCTACATCGGCGCACTCTGGCTGTCCAGCCAGGACTGGACAGACGCACGGCTCTTTTTCTTCTTGAGCGTCCTCTCGGCCCTCCGAGCGTCTGCTAAAGTCTCAAATTCTTTCCACCTGTCCATCTGTACGGGCAACATGCGGGCGGTTGTGTGAACCAGCCCGCGTGCGTGCTGATAATACCGTCGAATCAAGTGGTCAGTCGAACCAATGTAATAACGCCCATTGCGTCCTGACTTCAACACGTAAACGTAACCACTCATCGAAC
>JBGOTY010000222.1:0-6297 GCA_041476745.1 Verrucomicrobiia bacterium
ACAACGCGGCGTGTGGCAGGGAGGATGTTGTGCCGCTGCTTCAGCAACAGGGGCAACACGGACTTGTCGGCGAACGCATCGAGGGCCAGCAACGCGGAACGCTCGCGGACGGCATTGTTGTAGTCGCCCAAGGCATTGACAATGACAGGCAGCGTCGATTTGTCACCGCAGAATGCCAGACCCCACACGGCCCGGAAGCGAACAACTCCCGAGGCATCGTTGGTGGCCAGCCGGACGACATCCGGCAGGACCGCTCTGCCGCCGACGTGGCTAAGCGACCAGACGGCGGCGGCTCGCACGCGGTCATCCTCGTCGTTCAACACCGGTCGCAGCGCGTTGACGACCTGTGGGCCGCGGTAAAGCAGGAGGCTCCACGCAGCGGCGCCGCGCACTGCGGTGTTCGTGTCCTGAAGGCCCTGCAAGATCAACGGGACGGCGGCGGGGTCGTGAATGGTGGTCAGTTCCTGGATGGCGTCCGCGCGAACGCCCTCGTCCGGTGATTTGAGCCAACGCGCCAGTCGCTCAAACCTCTTGTCGGTCTCCGTCGGCATCGGCCCTGAACCCTGCGCCAAGCAAAGACACGGCAGCGCCCAAAGAAGCAAACAGATGCGCAAGACGCGAGAATATTTCAGTGGTTTTCCCTTCTTCATTCCGGCCCAGATGTCGCCTGGCATCCTTCCCCCAAGACAAGCTGGCTGATACGAACGCAGTTTCGACTACCCGGGAAATGATCGTTTGTGAAGACTATTGGCGCAGCGGTCGTTCTTATGGTCTACCGCGGTCGCCACCGTCATTGCCCTGCGCAGGGGCCACAATGATCGCCCTGCGCCAGAAACCCTGCGACTGCGGCGGGCGCCACGCACAAGGTTTGCTCGTGCGTGCTGTTGACTTTGTGGCAGATCGCCACCTTGTCCTTTGAGCAAGCGCCTCCCGGCGGGCAGCCACCGCCGTGGCCGGTGATTTCCTTGGACGTGCGGACGACCGTGCGCGAATCAACCGAAGCGGAAGCCAGTACGCGATTGGCTACGACCTGGACCGTGCTCGATTTCAGCGAGTCGCGGAGTTGCTTGCCGGAACTGTGGCTGGCGAACGTGTCGGCAAAGGACATGGCCATTTCGCGCCAGGCAGCGACGATGTTGCCCACCTGTGCGGCGGTTTCGCCATCATCGGTCACCATTCCAATTCGACCGCTCCACGTGCCAAAAGCCAACTCGGCGTCCACGACCATTCCGCGCACACGCGAGCGAAGACTGGCGGGCAGGAATGTGCCGCCATGCGGCATCACCACGAGGATATGCAAGGGGTCAACCGTCTCCTCCCGTAACAGCGTCATGTCGCCATTCAGCATCGCCTGAAAGGCCCGCTGCTGGCGCTCGACTTCGTCCTTCTGTCCGAAGTACGCCACCTGTCGGAACATCAGCCCCAGAAGCTGATCGGCGGAACCCGACAACTCATCTCCCAACCGGGCGTGGACGTAGCCGGCATCGTTCAGCACGTTCTGCCCGCCGGCGATGGGATCGAAGAAAAGCTGCACGACGACGTCGCGCGCCTCACCGGCCCGCTCGTGGTAACTGACGACCATCAACGAGGGGCGGGTCGGCGGCACAATCGGCGACGTCTCGGAGGGATGATTCAGCATCGAGGAGACGCTTCCCACGAGCACGGGACTGACGTGATCGGTTTCCCCCAGCAACTGGAGACACTCATTGTATTGGGCGGGAGCCAACGGGACGGTGCCGCGGGCAGGCTGATTGGCAGCCAGCGCCGTCACGGGAACTGCGGCCACAACCGCATTCGGAGAAGGCACGATGGGATCCGCCGCCAAGATTGCCGCGGGACAAAGTGAAGACAAGGAAAGCGCCAGCCCGACGACTGAACTGCGAAAAATAAGACGCGGATCGAGCCTGAGTCCTTGGTAATGGGCGGTCTTTTTATTCATGGCGCTTCTCAAATATGCAAGTTCGATGCCAGCCACGGCACAGGACTCTCCCTGCCTGGAACCTAAATCATGGCTTCACGAAAGAGCCACGAATCTGCCGGAAACAGGCCAGTTTCAGGAATTCCTCCTGTAAATCCAACGCCTTTTCAACATAGGCCAACGTCGCGTGAAGTCAAATCTCCGTTTTGACGAGACGACCACGGAACGAAATTGGACGAACCGAACGCCAACCCGGTTCAATGGGCCGCTGGTGGATTCGCAGACCCCGCCGCAACCCTTTCCTCCTTCTCCGTGATTTTGGCCAAAGCCTCGGCAGCCGCATCGCGCACCAGGCTGTTCTCGTCATTCACCGCGCGTGTGAGAATCTCCTTCGCGTTGGCATCGCCAATCTGTCCAAGCGCCCACGCAACCGAGGCGCGAACACGGGACTCCTTCTCCTTCATGAGGCGCACCTTCTCATCGATTGGCCCCGTGGCAATCGTGACGCCTTCTGTGTCTGCCGGCGCCGCTTCGTAGTAGGGACGCACGGCCGCCTCCAGCGGTCCGATGGCGCGCGGCTCCCCGATCTTGCCCAGCGACACCGCCGACTCAGCCCGCAACCCGGCATCCTCCGCCTTCAAGCCACGTTCGATCAGAGAGTCCACCGACGCAGGATCGCGAATGTCGCCCAGGGCCTTGGCGGCGATGATCTTCTCCTCGACCAGCTTCATCTTGGCAATTTCCGGCAGTAGGCCCGGCTGCGTCCCGATGACCAAGCCGTCCTGTTCGGACGCCGGCGCCGCTGTCTTCTTATCGCCCGTGAGGACCAGGATCAAGGCGGCTGTCGCGCTCCGATCGCCCAGCTTGCCCAGCGCCTCCGCCGCGGCCGCACGAACAAAGCCGTTGGAATCACGGAGGAGTTCCACCAATTTCGGCAACGCCTTCCGCTCCCCAAGATTGCCGAGTGTGCGCGCGGATTCCGCCCGCACGTTGGCCTCGGTGTCGTTGCACCTCTCCTCCAGCGCTTCGACCAAGCCCTCTCCCCGCAGGCGGTGGAGCGCCTGGACCGCGGCGAAACGAACCACCGGGTCCGTGTCGTGTAACGCCTCGATGACCGCGGGAAGTTGTTCCCCGCCACCAATCTCCCCGAAGATGCGGATGATTTTCTCGCGGACATCACGGTTGGGATGGTGCAGGTACCCGGTCAAACCCGGCAGCGCCGAGACGGCTCGACTGCGGATGATCCCCTCATGGGCATGCAATCTGGCCTCCCGGTCGTCGGAGACAATGGCGTGGACCAGCGCCGCGATGGCCTTTTCATCGTCAGGGCGGGCCAACGCGTCAGCGGCACGGTCGCGAACAAGGGCGTACGGATCATCTTGAAGTTTGGCCGCAATGGGGCCGACGATCAGGGCGATACGATCCTTCTGGTCCCCTGCCGCCAACGATAACGACATGATCGCCGTGGCGCGGACATGCCAGTCTGGATCGTTCAAGACCCCAATCAGCGCTGGAATCGAGGAGGCACCGTCGAAATGCGCCAAAGTGCTGGCTGCGGCTGTCCGCACGAGCGCGTTCTTGTCCCGCAGCGCTTCCGCAATCGAGGGAACCGAAGCGCTGGTTCCACACTCGGCCAGGGCGCTGATAACTTCCATCCGCACCAAATCGTCTGGATCCCGGACGGTATCAATCAATGACGATTCCGCGGATCGATCCGCGAATTGCCGTAGCGTGGCCGCCGTCTGTCGCCGCACGTCGGCTCGTTCGTCCTTCAAGCCGTCCGCGGAAATGGCCACGGGCGTCAACTGCGACAGCCGCGTCAACGCTCCCGCAGCGGCCATGCGGACAGACTCCGTTTCGTCGCGGGTCATCAGCCACAGGATCTTGCCGCCATCCGGCTCACCAAGCTCGCCGAGCAACGTCGTCACCAGACCTCGCACTTCGCTGCGCTGGTCCTTTGCCAGGTCAGCCAGGATCTCCAGGGCGCGCGGGGCGGTTTGCAACTTGCCCTGAATGAAGGAAACGGCTGTGGGAGGATAGAGATGGTCAAAATGAAGGCGCTGGTAGGCAATCTGGAGTTTGGGGTCAGCGGGTGGCGACGCCACCTGTTGCCCATGCGACGGGGACAACAACACGAAAATGCTCGATAAACCGAGCAGCCAAAACCTGACTCGCTGTGTCGTCATCTTCCTCACCGGTACATCCAGCGGTGTGCAGAAGCGGTCAACTGGGGTAACCCGGCCCGCGCTGTATTCGTCCGACACCCTTCGCGAGAGCACGAATGATTCTCGGCAGTCCCCGGTCGATCACTTCGGAGGGCATCATGGCGCTCACTTTCACCGCCGGACCGTCCGCCACAATTTGCGCCCGGGACAACTGCTGGAGCGCGACCTCGGCCTCCGGGCTGTCAAATCTCACGCGGGCCATGCCCACGCCCATCATCCTCGTGTCGGACAACAACTGCGCCAACTCCTGGGCTTTCTTCGGATCGAAGCTGAGAGCCACCATTTCCACGCGCCCTTCGTCCAGCGAGATCTTGCCCTTCACCAAGGCTGCGGCCATGTAGGGCCGGAAACGGTCGGTAAACAGCAAGCCCGGCTCGGGAATGACGGCAATAAAGGAAACGGGGTCGTGGAGGTAGTTCTGAACGGTTTCGTAACGATCGTTCAGCACGGCTTCCAGCAGTTCTCGCTGTCGCTTCTCGGCTTCCGGGCTGGCGAGGATGACGACCTCGCGCCCCAGCGTGGATAGCATGGATTGGCCCATCTTGTAAAAATTGTCGGGAAGTTGAGACTTCCAGTAGCCTTCGGAACTGAACGCGGGCAGCTTTTCCGGCACCAGGTTCCCGAAGATGTGAATCGCCACGTCGCGCAGTTCACCTTCCGCGCGATACGTGACCAGCATCATGGCGACGTCGCCCTGGGCGAGCGTGGGATTGTTGCCAAGCGCCTTGCCGAGAGACTCCTTGATTTGCTCCAAAAGCTGGGGATTATCCCCGAACGCCATTTGGAGGAAGGCGGCGGAGAATTCCTTGCGTGCCGGCGCCTTGACGATCATCTCCTGCCGCTTCACGGCCTCCTGAACGACCATACGGACCTGATTCGTCTCCAGGATAACCCGACGGAAGCGCTGGGTTACGTTGAGAGCCAGGACCCCCGCAGCCAATACCAGGACGGCCAGCAGCGTCCAAACGATAACGTTGGCCCTTAATCCCTTTCCCCGCGTGTTCTTCCCGTTGTTCCCGGCCATAAGATTGTTCCTATTGCGTACCTATCGCGGTTCCGCCTTCGCCAAACTTGATCGGTTCATCGATCCCGAGTAATTCCCAGCCGGTCTCGAGGCCCAAGTTATCCGCAACCTGACGGGCCTTGCGAAACACGTTAAAGCTATCATCCCTGACCAGAAAAGCAATGTATTGCTTGTCCTTGTCCAGTTGAGACAGAATGGCCTGGTATTTACTGCTGGGGTTCTCAAGATCGGCTACGCCTTCTCCCGAAGCGCCTGGACGAGTCTTCAATCCCATCCGGCCCACCAACAAATAGCGCGGATCGACCGTGTAATAGACATTCCCAACCTCTTGTCCCTGAATGGCTTTTAGGAAGGATTCAAGATCGCCTCCGCGAACCCCGGGATTCAGTTTCGACATCAACTCCTCGACCTGCTCATCCAGTCCGGCTTTATCGACAAAGAATAGCTGGTCGTTTCGACACTCGAAGAAGAGTCCCTGCTTGGAGGATGTTTTCGCGAGGGGCGTCGGCCTGAAAATCGGGACTTTGACGGCCTCTTGGACAGTGACGATTAGGCAAAAGAATAGTGCCGCTGTGGTAATCGTTACGATGTCGCAAAACGATACAATCAGCAACTCCGGCTCACCTTTTCTTTTTCTGCGCCTTGCCATGCTTGTCACTCGGAGATAGCCAGGGCCTTCTCCGCCTCATTCCAATCAACTTTAAAGTCGGCGTCGACCGCATCATAACCAACATCGATTGGCCGTTTCCCGATCAGATTGCGGACCGTGCGGTACAACATTACTGACTGCGGTCGCACCATGACCACAACGTACTCGTCCTTTCCATGTTGCTGCACTTTATCGAGAAGCTGGCTCACGGGGTTGTCCGGCCGCTGTAGATCCTCCCGGGACACCTGTGTGCCCCGAGGCATATCATTGGAATACAGGGTCAACCTGTCGGGATGGCAATCGATGTACGAAGGAATTTTCGGATTCGCGACATTACCATGTCCGGCATACAGCCCGGCGAAGGCAATGATCTTCTTGCCTTCGGGATTCATGGCAATACGCATGACGATGGCCACCAGAATCAGGGAGATCAACTTCAGCACGATCACCATGATGGACAGGAACGGCTCGACGTTGATGT
>JBGOTY010000223.1:0-6278 GCA_041476745.1 Verrucomicrobiia bacterium
ATCATCGACGCCGGTAACTTCAAGGGTTCCGACGAAATCAACCATCTTCGCAGCCACGTGCTCGACGAACTCGAACACTACGTCGATTACATGCGCGAGCACGGCCATTATGCCGAGGCCTTCTACGCGCTCGGCACCGACGTCGTGGAAGAACTGGATCAGATCGCTCCGAAGATCGTCGTGAAATTCCCCAACAGTGTTTTCTTCGGCGGCCAACTTGTTTTCCCGAAGGATACCTTCGCCTCTCGTTGGCTCCACAACTACACCGTCTTCGCGGTCCAAAAACGCTTTTACCACGCCGGCTTCCCTTTCGTCCTTCTCCCCATTCGCGTGTAGCCTCACGCTTCCGCCTGCTTCGCAACCCATCGGCCCGAGCGTTGGCCCGCTTACTCCCTCTTCAGCGCTTTCACCGGATCGACGTTCGCGGCGCGGTTGGCGGGCAACAATCCCGCCAGCAGTGAAACCAGCGCCGCGCCGGCGATGAGCAGGAGGCAAAACCGAGGGTCCATGGAAAAAATCGAGTTGGGAATGAGCAGCGCTTCTTCGGGTTCATAAACCGAGCGGCGCGCGAAGCCGATCACCCAGTGGCTAATCGCCAGCGCCAGCGCCCAGCCGAGCACCATGCCGACGACCGTGCCGAGCACGCCCTGCAGTATCGCTTCGCCGAGAAACAACCGGCGAATCTCCCGCTTCGTGGCGCCCAGCGCGCGGAAAAGGCCGATGTCGGTGCGGCTGTCGGAGACGGTCTTCGAGGTGGTGCTCCAGACCAGACCGCACGCCAACCCGAGAATCAGGCCGCCGAACGCGAACGCCACTTTCTTCACGATGTGCATGCTGCTGTCGAACGCCCGCGCCTGTTCCTCAAACATGCGCGCCCGTGTCGCAACGGAAAACCCCATCTCCTCAATGCGCTTGGCAATGGCTTCGATGTCCGCGCCCTTTTTCACCAGCACCGCGCCTTCGGTGTACTCGCCTGGTTTCGGCGTGCGGCGGCCACGCTCGCCATAAACCACCTCGCTGGTGTCGCGCGGGAGATTCCGCGCGGCGAGGCGGTTGCGCTGGTCGATCCACTTCTCGCACAGCGCCGCCGTTTCGAGCGGGATGAGCACCTTGCTGCCAGGACAAAACCCAACAATGCGCCCTTTGAGCGTGAGTGTCGTATTGAAGATGGCCGTGTCATACTGCACACGGAAGTTGCGCTCCATCGCGTCGTGCTGCGATGCGACTTCATCCTCACTCAACGGCTTGAACTCGCGCTTGTTGTAATCGTACTGAAATCGATAGGCCCGCGCATAGTTGTCACCGAGCAGAATCGTGACTTCGCGACCGAGCCAGGCCTTTTCGCCCCCGGGATCGGGCTCCAGTTTGCCGTGCTTCTCATCGAAGCGGAGACGCGCGTTGCGCTCTCCAACGACCAGGGGAATCGCATTGGTATTCGCGGTCACCAGCGCGCGGTCGGTTGCGTACCGCAGCAACATGGGCTCGGGCACACCCTGGAATTCGGATACACCGCGTGGACGCTTGTCGAACCCATTCACGCTCACCGGCTGCACCACGATGGGCCGGTCGGCTGCCTCAACCCCGGACCAGCCACGAATCTCGTCGAACACCGCTTCGCTTAAATACTCAATCCGCTTCTTTGCCTTCTGTTTCGGCCCCTCTTCCGGCGGGAGAAGCTCGTACGGGTTTTCTCCCGCATACACACGAATCAGGTCGGGATCGAGCTCTTCCGTCCAAATCGTCTTCACGGCTACATTGCGCACACCTTCCAACAGCGAATTTGCCGTCACGACCACGATCACGCCGAGCGCGACGGAAATGATGGCAAACACCGCGCGTTTCTTCCGTAGCGCCAGCTTCTGCGTCGTCAACCGCAGGTAATCGCGCCGCCGGATCACACCAGCTCCCCCTTCTCGATGCGGATGATTCGCTGGGCGAACCCGGCGGCCTTCTCATCGTGTGTGACCATCAGCACCGTCACGCCGCGCTCGCGGTTGATCTTCTGCAGCAACTCCATCACGTGCCCGCCCGTGACGCGGTCGAGGTTCCCGGTTGGTTCGTCGGCAAGGATGATCTTCGGGTTGTTGATCAGTGCGCGGGCGATGGCGACGCGTTGCGCCTCGCCGCCGGAGAGCTGGTCCGGCTTGTGATCCAGTCGATCCTGCAGCCCGAACTCCGCCAGCAGTGTGCGCGCCCGGATCCGGCGCGTCCGCTCGTCCATACCCGCGAACACCAAGGGCAACGCGGCGTTGTCCACCGCGGTGTAATAATTCGGCAGGTTAAAGAACTGAAAGACGAACCCGATGGTACGGTTGCGAAACGCGGAGATTCTTTCATCGTTCAGGCGACTCAGGTTTTCGCCAGAGACAATTACTTCGCCGGCGGTGGGTGTAAGTAAGCCCGCGATAAGCTGGATGAGGGTCGTCTTGCCCGAGCCGCTCGGTCCCATGATGGCCTCGAAACTGCCCTCGTGAACATGCAGGTTAAGATTGCGCAACGCCTGCACGCGTTCGCTCTTCAGTCGATATTCAACGTTGACGTTTTCGAGGTGGATCATGACTCACGATTCGGGGGTGTAGAGGCGCTTTATGGAAGCGCAGCGACAACTTCATTTTCCCCGCACCGACACTTTTTCGACACCGATGTTTCCATCCTCATCGGTTGCGCGCACGGCGATGAAATGCAAGCCTGGGGTGAGCGGGCCGATTTTGACCTCGAATGCTTCTTCGCGGTCGTCGAACACGCCGTCCTTCGGAGCAAAAAACTTCCACTCGCCGCCGTCGACTGAGTATTCGAGGTAGCGAATCAAACTGAGGTTGTCGCGGGCAATTCCCTTGAGAATACCGCCGACCGCATCATAAGCGAGTTGCTGCACCTGCGGGCGCGCGTTGTCCACCTTGACGAGGTCGCTGATTCTTTCGTCGGTCAGCGCTTCTCCCGCCGGATTGGATTCCTCGTCACTGGCGACAACTTTGATGCGATACCAGCCGTCGGGAATGGACTCGGTGTTCCACGAATACTCGGCCTTCTTCAACGGCTTGTCCAAAAACGCGGGCACCCAGGCTTCGTCGCCATCAGCCTGGTAGAAGAGCCGGTAGACAAGCGTGTCGCCGTCCTTGTCGCTGGCACGCCAATGGATTTCCTTGATTGGCGTGGCGGGTTTTGGATGGGCCTCCTCTGTTTTGGGCAACGCGGTCGCGCGCTGGAGGGCCGCGCTGGCGACGGCTTCGGTGTCGCCATCGTCCGTCTTCAAGTCGTTCGGCAGGTCACTCTTCGACTTTTCAACTGATGGTTTTGGTTTGTCGCCAATCTCAACCGACGAGACCTCCGGCTTCTGGTTCTGCATCCGGTAATACAGGTCCAGCGACTCCAACACGGGATCGGAAGCCGCGGCGAGTTGGGCGCGTACCTGGATAAACCGCGCGTGCGGGCTTGCCACCTTTGCAGGCGAGGTCCTGGCAGGCTCGGCCCAGGCCGACCACGTCGAGTCGGGCAACGCGGTGTTGCCCGTGCGCGTGGCGACGGCGATGGCGCCGCTGCCCATCCACGAAAGATTGCCCCACGTTGTGAGGAAACGACAGTCGTGCACCTCGCTCGTCAACTCGCCGTCGCGTGCCTTCTGCGCACCGATACCATAAGCGTTGCCGATGTTGCCGGTCCCGACAAACGCGAGCTTGCCGTCGCGCACGGCTAGGGTCAGCGCCTGTTGTTCGTCGAAATCAAAGAGCAGTTCCCAATTCTGGCTGTCGCGGACGCGATAAACGCGGCCCTGGCCCGACATGCCGACCAATACCGCGCCTTCGCCGTCGACTTTCACGTCCAAAACAGATTCATTGTCCCAATTCGCGAGCCGGTCGACACGTCCGTCGGCATGCCGCACGTAGAGGTTTCCCGCGAGCAGATTTGCCAAACGCGCTTCCGGCGGTGTCTCGCGCTCGCGCCCCATGGTTTCGGCTGTCACCGCCGCGCCGAACTGACTCGTCAATTGCTGCGTGAGGTCCTCGAACTCCGCCGCACTCGGGCGTCGCGCCGCCGGGCCACGCGGCCGCTTGATCTTCTGTCGGTTCACGCCGATGTAAACTTCGTTGCCGTTCACCGCGAGCGCCTTTACTTCGTCCTCCGCAAACTCATGGAGTACGACACCCTTGCCCTTTTCCGCGATGCGGTAGAGCAAGCCGCGGTCACTACCGCCGGCGAGCAATGCGCCATCGGCATCGAGCGCGAGGCACAAGATGTTGGAGTCCTCGGCAGCGTACCATTCCTCCGCTTTGCCGTCCGGCCCGATGCGGAAAATCTTCCCATCCGGCCCGGTGCCCGCAAAGAGCCGGTCCTGTTTGTCCACGATCAGCGACCACACGTACGGCGCGCGCAGTTTACAGAACGGCTCGTCCGCTTTCGCCGCAGCCGCCTTGCCGGTCGTGGGAATCTTGTAGATCTTGCCCTCCGGCATCGTCGCGGCATAGAGATTGCCGCGCGAATCGAGCACGATCGCCGTCACGGCAATCGAATCGGCCTCGAAGAGCTTCGTGGTCCGGCCATCCTTGCCGAGCGCGTAGACCTCGGCCGGCGAGCCCGTGCCAAAATAAATGGTGCCGTCGTGATCGACCGCCGAGCACCAGATTTCCTTGGCGAACTCGCCAAGTTTCGTGCTGCCATAGCCCAGCCGCAGTTCACCTCCGCTCGTGACGACAAGCTGCTGCAGCTTGCCGCGCATGAAATCCTGCGGCGATTTCAGCTCCCAGCGGTCGGTCTTGACAGCCTGGACCGTCACGGCGCTGAGAAGGACGGCAATCAAGGCGGAGGGTAGGATTTTCATGCGATATCATTCCTGTCTGATCGGGACACGAACCGTGGCCTGACCGCTGAGAACCCAGTCCGTGGGCTCTACGAGCTGCGAGATGTCCGCGGCGGCGGCCACGTCGCGGGTGCTTGAGTCGTCTAAAATGCCGACAGCGCTCGGCGGAAGTTTCTTCAGCAGCTTGCCATGGTACTGCATCCCCTGGCTGCGTGTCGGCGACAGCGCCACCAAATCGGTGTTGCGATGTCCTTTTTGTATGAAATCGAGAAAATCGTCGAGACTGTCGGGGGGCGCCACATCCGGGGGTGCGCTGTCCCCCGCGATCACCGTGACGACGAGGTACCGCAACGTGTCCGTTGCCGCGGGCACATCGATGGGAATCGTCTTCGTAACCTCGGGCTGGCCAAATGGTTTGAGCACAATCTTAAGGGTTGCCGTTTCACCACGCTGGAGTTCCGACTTTTCGAAGTAGGCGCGCTTGATTTCCGCCGTTTGACGCGTAAGCACCGCGTCCACTTTCACGTCGACGCGTTTCACGGTCGGGCTGCCGAACGGGGTATTGAACATCGCTAACAGTGGCATGAGACCCTCGATGTTCAAGATACCGCCGGCGGCGCTGAAGAAGGTGTTGGTCACCGCAATGACCCGCGACGATCCGCCTGCCTTCACGGGAGCCAGTTCCGCCCCCACGGAAATCCGCACCGTGGTGTCCTGCGAAGAACCCGACGCGGCGCTGACGGCCTGGGCGATCGCCATCAGCACAAGCTGGGGCGTGAATACCTGATTATTCATTACCTCGACATCGTAATGCTCTGACTGCCCCGTGTCGCGATTCGCCGCATCGATGGTGACCGGGATCATCTGCGCCTGCACTTTCGCGTCGGCGACGATGCAACTCTGCCAGTCACCGACCATCGAGCCGATCTCGGCGATGGGGCTGGCCATCTTGAACGAACGCTCGAGGCTCGACATGATCGTGTGCACCTCGGCCAGCACGGCGGGTGCCTGCACGGAACCGCCCATAAAAAACGGATGGCCAAATGCCAGAATGCGATTCTTCTCGACGTACGTGGCCGTGCCAACCGCTGTGGCGTCCATATCGCCGCGAATCAGCTGCACGCCAATCGCGCCGCCAGGTTCCATATCGCCGCTGCGGTACGGCAAGGCCCTGGCACCCGCGCCACCGGCCGCAATCGGCATCATGCCGAAGCCCCCAAATCTCGAGGCGAACCGTTCCAGCACGCGCGAGCTGAAACCGCCAAGCGAGAGAGGCGTAAGCAAAGGATGTGGTGTGCCAAAGTCGTTCGCGGTCTGTGTGAAGGCGGCGTTCGGTAGAGCGAACGGCGCGGGCATGGATGATGTGCGACCGAGCGACACGGACGTGTTGATGGTCGACGGGACCACGATGGGCAGCTTCAGTTCCGCCATCATATTATGGATGGGTGTGACGCCGGCCAGTGGATCGTTCTCGAATGTCCAG
>JBGOTY010000224.1:0-6259 GCA_041476745.1 Verrucomicrobiia bacterium
CCAGGCGCGCGGCCTGCGTGTCTGCGTGAATCACTCGTTGCTCGGCGATCCCTTTGTGAAACGCGCGCTGGCATTGGTAAAGGCCGGGGCGATCGGGGATGTGTTGACCTTCGATTACCTGCGCAGTTCGAATTACCCGCCCTATCGTGGCGGTCCGCTGCCGCCGCATTATCGCGAAGGCGGCTATCCGTTTCGCGACCTCGGCGTGCACGCTTTGTATTTGCTGCAAGAATTTCTCGGGAACATCGAAGATGTCCACGGTGAATTCCGCACTTCGGGCGTGAAAGATAGCGACCCCAACCTCCACTTCGATGAGTGGCGCGCGCTCGCGCGTTGCGCCAAGGGCACCGGCAATATCCAGCTTTCCTGGAACGTCAAGCCGCTGCAGCACCAACTGATCATCCAGGGCACTCGGGGCACGCTCCGCGCCGACCTCTTCGCGATGTACCTCACGCGCCGCCGCCACACGCCGTTGCCGAAGGCCATCGAGCGCGTCGTCAATGCGTTGACCGAATCGATTTCGTCGGCAGCCCAATTGATGTGGAACGCCGCGCTCTTCATCGCCGGCGAGGTCCGGCCCTATCAGGGACTTCACAACTTCGTGCAAGCGTTCTACGAATCGCTTTCCACCAGCGCGTTGATGCCCGCGAGCCTGGAGCAGGGCCGCGAAGTGGTTCGCTGGACGGAGCGGGTCGCGCGCGATGCCGATCACGCCAAGGCAAAGCTCTACAGCCAGTATCAATCGAGCGGACGTCCGGCAGTGGTCGTGACGGGCGCGAATGGCCAACTCGGCCGCGCATTCGTCAATCGTCTCATCGAGGAAGAGGAGTTCGTCCGCCTGTTTGTGCGGCGACTGCCACCGCCCGAAATCCTGCATCATCCGCAAGTCGAGGTCGTGCTCGGAGACCTGGGCGATCCGGTGGCCGTTGATCACGCCCTGGAGGACGCCACGGCGGTGTTTCACATCGGCGCGGCGATGGGCGGCGGTTGGGCGGCGCATGAGGCCGCGACGATTACCGGCACGCGAAACGTCGTCGAGGCATGCCTCAGGCACAACGTGCCGAAGATGATTTACCTTAGTTCCCTGTCGGTGATCGATTGGGCGGGACATCCGTCCAACCAACCCGTCACCGAGTCCGCGACGCTCGAGCCCGCCCCGCAGCAACGCGGCTACTACACGCAAGCCAAGCTCGAAGCGGAACGCATCGTGCGCGCCGCAGCACAGGAGCGCGGGCTGGCGGTGGTGATTCTGCGTCCGGGCCAAATTTGGAACGAGAAGAGTCCGTTGATCTCCCCCGCCGTTGGCATCCGCGTCGGCAATCGGCTCGTGGTGATCGGCGACGACTCGAATCTGTTGCCGCTGGTGCACGTGGACGACGTCGTTGAAGCCATCGTGCTGGCCACGCAAAGCACCTTCCGCGGCGGCGAGGTTTTTCAATTTGTGGACAATGAACTGATGAGCCGCGAGGAACTCGTGCGTTTGTACACCCTCAAACGTGAGCCGCGATTGCACGTGTCGCGAATCCCGCTGAAATTGGCCTGCTTCCTCGCGAGCGGCATCGCGGGACTCGCCAATCTGCTGAAACGTCCCGCGCCGATCTCGCCCTATCGTCTGCGCTCGGCAGTCATGCCGCTTGTGTTCGATTGCACCAAAGCGCGCGAGCAACTGGGCTGGCAACCGCGCGGCCACACCCGCGAAACGCTGCGCAAGCTATTGACATAGGCAGTTACCCTTCGCATTGCTCAGAATGACGACTCTCTGGGTCACAGTCTTTTTTGTATCTGCGGGCGTGATCGTTTACTCCTATGCGATTTATCCGCTGCTGCTGGCGCTGGTGCCAGTGCGTCGTCGTGAACAACTTTCTGAACCTGCCGAGTGGCCGTCCGTCTCCGTGATGATCAGCGTGTACAACGAGGAAAAGCACATGACCCAGCGCATCGAGAACCTGCTGGCACTCGATTATCCACATGACCGGCTCGAGATTCTGATCGGCTCGGATGGTTCGACCGACGGCACGAACGGACTGGTGCGCCGGTTCAGCGATCCGCGCGTGCAGTTGCATGAGTTCGAGCAGCGCAGCGGAAAACCCAGCGTGCTGAATCGGCTCATCCCGCAAACACACGGCGAGCTGCTTGCCTTCAGCGACGCGAATGCGCTGTTTGCACCCGATGCCTTGCGCAAACTCGCGCGACATTTCAGCGATGCGCGGATTGGCGGCGTCTGCGGGCGGTTGCTGTTCCATGGGGAGAAGAGCGAAACCGACGAAGGCCCCTACTGGAAGCTGGAGACGTATCTGAAGACGCGCGAGAGCGCCCTCGACTCGTGTCTCGGCGCGAATGGGGCCATCTACGCGATTCGCAAGTCGTGCTGGCCCGGCATTCCCGACAATACGTTTGTGGACGACTTTGTCATTGGCATGCGCGTGCGCGAACAGGGCGTGCGGGTCGTGTACGACCGCGAGGCCGTGGCCACGGAAGAATTACCGCAATCGGTCGGCCACGAAATGACGCGGCGCATCCGTATCGGCGCGGGTGATTTTCAGGCCTTGTTCCTCTGCTGGCGCTCATTGCTCCCGTGGCGCGGATTCCACTCGCTGGCGTTCTGGTCCCATAAAGTCCTGCGCTGGCTGGCGCCCTTTTTCATGGTGGCGGCATTGATCTCGAACGTCGCGCTGCTTCCCCGCCCGCTCTTCACGGTACTGCTAACGCTGCAACTTGCTTTTTACGCCTTGGCCGTCGCCGGCGCGTTGAGGAATGGGCGGAAAATCGTCTTGTTCAGCGCGCCGCACTATTTCGTCACGATCAACCTGGCCCTGTTGCTCGGGTTCTTTCGTTTCATTACGGGCACGCAACAAGCAGCGTGGAAACGCACCGCACGGTAGAATGCGCGCGACCACCATGGCCATGCTGAAGAATGTCCACCTCTGGCTGCCGAGCTACCTCTCGCGGCGACCGTCCCCGGCGGTCACGCTGACGCACGTTTTCTTTTGCTTCGTGGATCACTACGAACCCTTGTGGAACAAGGCGTCGCGCTATCAGGGGCTGGAGCGGGTGGAACATTGGTTCGAGAATTACCCGCGGATGGCGGACAATTTTCGCGATGCGGATGGACGTCCGCCGCAGCACACGTTCTTTTATCCCGCCGAGGAATACGTGCACGAGTACCTGGACTTGCTGGCGCGGCTTTGTGGTCAGGGTTACGGCGAAACTGAAATCCATCTGCACCACGACAACGATACCGCGGAAAACCTCAAAGCCACGCTTAACGATTTCAAGGCGAAGCTGGAACATCACGGGTTTCTTTCCAACGGTCGTTACGGTTTCATCCACGGCAATTGGTCGCTGGACAATTCACGCGCCGATGGACGCTGGTGCGGGGTGAACAACGAACTGCGGGTTTTGCGCGACACCGGTTGTTACGCCGACTTCACGCTGCCGAGCGCGCCGAGCGAGTGCCAGACGCGCAAGATCAATTCGATTTACTACGCGACCGACGATCCGCAGCTTCCAAAATCACACGACACTGGCGTGGACGTTCGTGTCGGCGGCAACGCGAGCGGCGATCTGCTGATCGTGCAAGGCCCGCTGGCATTGAACTGGAGCAATCGTAAATTCGGCCTACTGCCACGCATTGAGAATAGCGAGGTGGCCCATAATGCGCCAGCCGTCGCCGACCGTGTCGACAACTGGGTGGCACAACGGATCGGCGTCGTCGGCAAACCCGATTGGGTTTTCGTAAAAGTTCATACGCACGGTTGCCAGGAAGTGAATTTCAATGCGGCGCTGGGGTCGTCCGCCACCGAAATGCACCAGCACCTGCAAAATAGGTACAACGATGGCACGCACTTTGTGTTGCACTACGTCACGGCTCGCGAGGTTTTCAATTTGATCAAGGCCGCTGAGACAGGTCGGACAGGCGACCCGAATCAGTACCGCGATTACGTTTTACCTCCCCCACCCGTTATCGCGATGCCACGGCGAGGAGCCAAGCCTTGAACGACAAGGTTCGCAAGTGCGCACGTTCAGTCGGGCCGGTTTTTGCTTTCATCGCGGTCGCCGTTTTCCTGCTCCAAATTCTCCTGGCCGTGACCGGCCCGCCGCAGTGCATTGTGGACTGGCTGGAAATGCCCGAAATCGCGCCGCACGTAACGCCGCGCAACATTGTGGTTTTGGGAGGCGGCGGCATCCCGAGCGGTTCCAGTTTGCTGCGCACGTACTATGCAGCGCAGTACGGGAAGAACCTGACCGGTACGACTTTCGTTGTCGCGTTGCCGGCCGATGCCGATCCGGAGACGAGTAGCGTGGGACGAATGCGAGATGAGCTGGTGTTGCGGGGAATTCCATCGTCGGCGATTCGCCTGGAGTATCGCGGGTTAAACACTCACGAGCAGGCCGTCAACGTTCAACGTCTGCTCGGCCCCGAAGCGCTCGACCAGCCGATCTTGATCGTCACGTCGGGATACCATATGCGGCGGGCGGTCTCGTGTTTCCGCAAACTGGGATTCACCAGGGTCGCGGGTCTGCTGGCTTCCGATATCGGAGCGGAAGCGGAAATTGGCCCTTGGGGATGGTTGCGCTACGGCGTGTGGACGCACCTGGAGCGGGGAATTCGTGTTCTCAGGGAGTTGACGGCCCTGGCGGCCTACAAACTTCAAAACTGGATTTAGCGTTGTGAACTTTTTGAAGAAAGCGCGACGGCAAATCCTGGCGGTCTTATTCTGCGCGGCCGCCTGCCTGCTGGCAAACGGCGCCTCAGCCAGTCAGAAATCCGCCGTCATCACCAAACCGACACCATTCAATACACCCGAGGCGGACGGGATTATTGGGGCGCTGGAGGTTTTTCCGCCGGACAACGCCTGGAACCAAATCGTTTCCGCGTGGCCGCTTCACACCAACTCCAGGAACATCGTTGCGTCGATCGGCAACGACAAGCCGTTGCGGTACAACCCCGATATGGGATTCATCCTTGTGCCGCCAGACCAGAAGCGGGTCGAGGTCAAGATCACGGATTACGCGGCGGAGTCGGATAAGGGGCCGTACCCGGTTCCCGACCAACTGTCAATTGAGGGTTGGCCGGCGTGGTTCCATCGTGATTCCGGACATCCGAACGTGACGTTGGAAGACGTGCAGCGGGACCAACTCAATCTTGGCGGCGACCGCCACGCCATCGTCGTTGACCCCATCAATCGGATGCTCTACGAATTTGACGGGATGCGGCGAACCGGCAGCGGTTGGCAGGCGGCCCAGGCTTCCATTTTCGACCTGAAAACAAACAAACTGCGGCCAACGGGCTGGACTTCGGCGGACGCGGCCGGGCTGCCCATTTTCCCCGCCGTGGTGCGGTATGATGAACTGCGGCGCGGACGAATCGACCATGCGCTGCGGGTAACGGTCCGCAAGACACGAAAAGACTTCATCGCCCCCGCCACGCACTACGCCAGCCGGCTGACGGATGCAAACCTCCCGCGCATGGGTGAGAGGTTTCGCCTGCGACAGAACTTCGATGTTTCCGGGTTCTCACCGGAAGCCCGGACGATCCTGGTGACGCTGAAACGCTACGGCATGTTCGTCGCCGACAACGGTATCGAATGGGCGATTTCAGTGGCCCCGGACGAACGCATTCCTGTTCTTCACGGTGAATTGCGGCGGGTGAAAGGCTCTGACTTTGAGGTTGTCGTCTCTCCGTAACGCATCATCTTTTTTGTGATTGATATATTCCTATATCAGCATATATTGGCGTTATGGCGCGGCTGGCAACTACCTCGGATGCATTCAATGCGGTTGCGGAACCGCAGCGCCGATTGATCCTCAACCTGCTCGCCCACGGCGAGCGGCCGGTGAATTACATCGCCGGGTCGCTTCGTTTCAAACAGCCGCAAGTCTCCAAGCATTTGCGCGTCTTGCGAGAGGTCGGGCTTGTCAGCGTGCGCGGCGCGGGCCAGCAGCGGCTGTACAAACTCAACGGCAAAGGCCTCAAGCCCATCCACGACTGGACGAAAACCTTCGAGAATTTCTGGAACGAAAGTTTCGATCGCCTGGATGACTACCTCAAGAAATTGCAAAAACGGGAGAAGTCACATGAGCACAAAAATGAAAAATAATGTCACGGAAGATTACGCAGGACGGGAGTTTGTCATCCCGCGTGAATTCGACGCGCCACGCGAACTTGTTTTCCAGGCGTGGACTGATCCGAAACATTTGGCGCAATGGTGGGGGCCGAAGGGATTCACCAATCCGGTTTGCGAATGGGACGCGCGGC
>JBGOTY010000225.1:0-6237 GCA_041476745.1 Verrucomicrobiia bacterium
GCTGCAATCCTTTCTTGGCAAGGTGCGCGTTTACGTCATAAAAGAAGTCATAAACATCCTGCACGGCCATTTGAAAATCGTGTAACCTCAACTCGTAAGGGAGCTGTGCCTTATGGTTGAACTTTGCCTCGTCTACGGCGTTATGAATGGTGGCCACGATTGCCATTCATAGTCCTCCGCGGTGCGGAATTTCAAGTGTTCCTTTCCACAGCGCGCTGTCTGGATGCGTCGTCGAAACAGCGGCCAAGGGTCTCGGCACGAAAATACCCGGAAATAACGGTTGCTTCTTGGCATGGAGAACTGAATATTGGTGATGTTGACTATAATCGTTGCTGCAGCGGACGATTCGAAAAAGGAGGCAGTGTGAATCGAGGTAAGGCATGAAGGCGCTAAAAATCTGTTTGGGTGTGATACTTTTCGGGACGCTCGTCGCGGTCGTTCAGCTTGCCGATCCGTCACAGGATACTCCCGCCGCGAAATTTCAACGACTGCCGGACGTCAACCTTGTAACCACGGCATCGGCCGAGTGGGCCGCCGGGCGGAGTGGCGTCGCGCTGTTATTGCTGGATTACGTCATTGAGAACGATCTGCCCGAAAAGGCGTCGGCCACCAAGCTCCGTGGGGAAGTCTTCGCGCAACTGGCGGCTGAACACACCCCCGTAAGCCGACTCAGAGCCACGGGTTGGGCCGCAACGCTCGTGGGGGGGAATTCATTCGAGAGCCTGGCTGGCGGCACCGTGGCCGACGCTGTTTTGTACGGGGAGATTTCTCAAGTGGCTCGGGATGGCGGGTTCGAGGGTTATCAAGATGCCTTTACCGGTGCTCTAAACAACATCCTCGGCATGGCCAATGTATTTCCGCCTGCCGCGGGCGCGATCACGCTGATCAAGGCCGCGCGCCGCACCAGTGCTATCAATGAACCGCTCACCCAACAATTGAGCCCGCTGCTGGACCTCATGCAGGCCGACCCGAAATCCCCGCTCGCGGTGGAGAAATTTAAGGACAATTTCATGCCGATGTTTGAATTGGCCAGACACTGCCGCACCTGGGGGGAATTCGAAACGATCCTCCGGCAGGCTGACAGCCCCGACCAGCTGAAGGTGCTGACGAAAATGGCCTCTGGCACTCCTGCCGCGTCGAAGCGTCTGGCTCAGGTTCTGGCGGTTGCCGCCCGCAATGGCCGGCCGGCGGCGTCCGCGTGCATCGACCTGATCCTGCGCCAGGGATCCAGGGGGTTGGACACGTTGTACGCCGCCATCGGTAAGGGGGCGCCGGGGCTGCGATTTGTGACCGAGCATCCCGAGTTAACTCCGCGAAGTTTGGGCCGCGCTACGAGAGCACACCTGTCGATATTGGATTCGATGCAGGAACAATACCAGTCGCTCCGGTACCAGTACGGGTCGGGCGTGCCGTTGGTCAAATACCTGGTGATCGCGATTCTCTGCGGCTTGCTGGTCCTCGTGGTTGTGCCCGGCCAGTACCTTGAAAAGTTGATTGCCCGACCGGGCAGCACACTCCACGCCCCAAGTCCGATTCATTTTTTGCTCTCGGCGCTGGCCGTCGGAGTGGTGTTGGCCCTGTTGGCTTATTTATTGTCACTTGCTGTGCGTCCCGCCATGGAGACATCGGCGATTACGGCGGTGGCCGGTGACGCGAGCGCGCCCGCCGTTGGCCAAAGAACCGATAGCGCCTTCTTGTCGGGAACCGTTGTGTTGATCTCCCTGGCGATTCACGTAATCGTTTGGTTCTTCGTGAGAGGCAAAATCCGGCAGGTCGAAGACGATGAGCAGGCGCCAACCAAGTTGCGCCTGAAGCGTCTGGAGAACCTCGATGTGTTCCTCGATCTGCCTCTGTTTACCGGGTTGGCGTTGACCGTCATCGCGTTCATCCTCATCACGCTGGACGCGGGCATGAGCCGGCATTTCGCCTATACCTCCACCGTGGTCGGCATTCTGTCAGCAGTGTCGTTGCGGATCTGGTATCAGTACCCGTTGAAGGAGCGTCTCATTCAGATGGAGTAGGGGACGGGATACCATGAAGACGTCCATCCTGATCGTCATGCTCGATTTTCTGGTGTGCTCGCTATTGCTCTTCGTGATCGGCACAGGCGGCAAGCAGACGCAGTTCGCCACCTCCGCTCCACCCGCCGTCCATGAAGAGTTTTCGGCCGCGGCACTGCAGGCGCAACAGGAAGAATGGAACCGCGACTACGAGCAGCAAGCCCTCCGGGCAGAACTCAGCACGACCACCACGGAAAACGAACAACTCCGCGGTCGTCTGAGTGAGACGAGCGCCGCTCTCGCCGCCCGGGAAGCCAACCTGAAGGCGCTGGCGGAAGAAACGGCCCGCGTCGAACAGGCCCGGACACAGACCGAGCAGGCGCTGACCACGGTGGCGAGCCAACTTGCCCGCGCGACCGCCGAGCAGGCCAAACTCCAGCAGGAAGGCGACGCGGCCAAGGAGAGTCTCGCAAAAGTCCAGACGGAACTGACCGGTCTGCAGACCCAACAGACCAAACTCCAGACGGAAAAAACACAACTCGAGCAACATGCGCAGCAATTGGGTCAGACGGTGGCCAGCCAACAGGCGACCATTACCACGTTGAGCGAAGAAGTGCGCGCGTCTCAAAACCGGGTTGAGGCGCAAATGGGTGACGTCGCCCGTGAGCAACAGGAAATGGGTTCGACGCTGGGCCGACTCGACGAGTTTGCCCGTACGTTGCCGGCGACCATCCAGAAGAACGTCGCCGGTGTTCACGATGAACAACAGGCGATGCAACAGAACGTGGCGGCGTTGGCGGAAGGCGTCAAGGGTCTGCAGGCAGGACTCAGTGCCGATGAAAAAGCGCGCCTCATGCAAGCCGTCGCCGATGTCAGCAAAGGGCAGCAGGAACTCCAGTCACGCCTGGATACCCTGATCAAAGCCGGACAGAATGATAAGATCGGACAGAGCTTGAATGCGATTGAGAGCGGCCAGGAATCGCTACGCCAGCAAACGGCCAAGCTGGGCGATCAGATCGAGTCGATCAAGGCCCGCGGCCCGGGCCCGTTCAAGGCCGTCAAGAGCGCGCGGCTCGAACTGTTGGTCGCGATTGCGAAGCGCGATTCGGCGGAGTCCCCGATCTCCCGCTTCAAATCAGCGGCCTACCCGCCGGTGGTCAATGTGGGTGGGCGCTCGTTCGTGGTCGCTAATTACCAAACACTCGGCTTTGGCTGGTGGGCCTTGAGCGACATTGGCGAGATCACTCAGCTGAAGTATACCGTTGATAAGGCCGGTGACACGCCGTGGGCCGGCACGCTGTCTGCCCCCGCCTGCGCGCTGCGCGCTGATCCCCACGTGGTGGCGGTGGAACTAAACGGCGCGGTACCCGGTCTGAGCACCATGGAGTTGGCCGGTCCCGAGGCAGTCCTGCAAACCGATCAACGCAAACTGCAAGTCTTCAAAAGCACCGCCGCGGGGCTGAGCTTCGAGGCCGATACATCCCCGGACCTGGCCGATCCGCGCTATCTGGTGGTCAAACGTCCGCTGCGTGGCGTCGCCTCCTGGTTTGAGAACCCCGCCTACCGTGCCGATACCGGGGACTACGTGGTGACCAGCGACGGCAAACTGGTCGGCATTATGGTCAGCCGGGAAAAGTGTTTCGTCCTCACCAGGGACAACCTGTTGAATTGCGCCGCAACCGTTCCCTTGGCGGATGCACAGCAATTCCAGCACGCCGTGGAAACGTTCCGAAAGCACAAGTAGCCGGGGAGATCTTTCGTCGAGTTCGACCAGTGACTCGGCGCGGCTACTTTTTCGCCTGAACTGCACCCGGGGTGGAGGGTTGCGTCGGCTCGGCGAATTTCTCTTCGAAGAACTTCATGATGCTGAGGCGGTGCGCGGGGAGTGCCAGGATTGACGTGTAATGCCCGAGCAGGACGAAGTCGGCGCGCGGTTTGCCCAGGGCGTGCCAGAGCCTGAGTTGGTAACGGGTCGGGACGGAATGGTCAAAACGCGCGATCAGCATCAGTACGTCATCCCGCGCAACATACGGAGCCAACTTGACCGGGTCGGTGCGGATGACATCCTGCAGGTCTTCATAGACCTGCTTGTTGGTCAAATCATGACCGCGACGAATGCAATTCCAGCTTCGACGCAAACCGAGTTCATCGGAGGAACGCATCACCCCCGCCAGCGGACCGCCCGCCAGGTCGATGACATGAACTTTCACGCGCGGTTCTACTGCAGCAAGGGCCGCGTCGATGATCGCGCCGTAACTGATTCCAAAGCTGGCGACACGGTTCGGGTCCACGCCCGGTTGCTCGAGCAGCCAGTCCAGGGCCTGCCGGTGGCGGATCACGGCGGCGTGAAGGGTATCTTCCACCTGCGAGAGCGGCCCGTCAGGGTCAAACTTGGAATGGGCGCGTTTGACGATGGCCGCATGATAACCACTACTCGCGAACACCCTCGCACAATCGTCCACGACAATGGTGTCACTACCACGGATGGGTGAGATCAGGATGAGGGGGCGCGGTCCCGGCAGTTTCGGTGCGAACCAGATGATTTGAATTGGCTCGGAGGTACCGGGCACAAATAGGGTGACATCCTTTACGGAATAATCGGAATGCCGTTCCGTGGCGCGCACGAACACGATCGGCTCGACAGACGGATAGCGATAGTATTGCTGGAGTTCCGGTGGCAGTGGAAGTGCCGTCCGCGGAGATCCGGAAGTCTGATAAGACGCGCAACCCGCCCCAGTAGCCAACGCGGTCAGCACCAGAATCGTAGCCGTTCTCTTCATCCCGGATGCTATAATCTAGCACACGTTGGGCCAACGCGCCGCGCCGGCACTATCGCCGCAAGTCGGTGCTGGACACCGCCTTGACAAGGTTCGGCAATCCTGCTACGTAGATTGTGAAATTTGGAACAAGCGTCGGAGGGTTGGTCGCGTTTCGGTCGCTTACATGATGGATTCATACACAAGCCAGTACCTGTTTGTCGCCGTGTTCCTCGCGGTCGCCGTGGCCTTCCCGTTGGCCCCGCTGGTTATCGCGCGCCTTGTCGCGCCACGCCGTCCCACGCCGACGAAGAATGACATCTACGAGTGCGGTCTGGCTTCCAAGGGCGATGCGTGGGTACAGTTCCGGGTCGGCTACTACATCTACGCGCTGATCTACGTCATTTTTGCGGTCGAGACGGTATTCCTTTACCCGTGGGCCGTGGCGTTTGTCGGACTCAGTTTCGGGGCGTTCCTCGCGATGATGGTGTTCGTGTTGTTGCTGGTGGAGGGGCTCATCTACGCGTGGGCAAAAGGCGCATTGGATTGGAAGTCATAAGATTTCGCCATGGCAATTGACGAAGGACTAAAGAGCGAGCTTCAGAAACAGGGGATTTTTGTTCTCCCGTTCGAGCAGCTTTACAATTGGGGCCGCAAATCCTCGATTTGGCCGCTGCAGTTTGGACTGGCGTGTTGCGCCATCGAGATGATCGCCAGCGCCGCTTCGCGCTACGATTTGGCCAGGTTCGGCGCTGAAGTTTTTCGCGCCACGCCCCGGCAGGCCGACTTGATGATTGTCGCGGGTACGGTCACCAAGAAAATGGCTCCGCAGGTTGTCCGCCTCTATAACCAGATGCCGGAACCAAAGTATTGCATCGCCATGGGTGCCTGCGCGATTTCGGGCGGACCATTCAAGGACGGCTACAACGTCTTGAAGGGGATCGACCGATATATTCCCGTGGACGTGCACATTCCCGGCTGTCCGCCGCGTCCGGAAGCGTTGATCCACGCGATCATGACGCTGCAGCGCAAGATAGCGAACCAGCACCTTGAGAAGGACCAACGACCGCGGTGGTACGACAAGAATGCCGCTTCTGAGTACCCGATTCCAACGTTCGGCGAACATGATTTGCAACCGCCAGCCAATCGCGAGGTGTGGCAACCGCCGCGCGATTACCGCGACGTGACGCTGGAGGATGTCAAGAAGGCCTAATGGAAGCGATTGAGAAAATCAAGGAGATCGCCGCGCAGGCCGTGCCGGCCGCGAAGATTGAGATCATCAACTCCACACCCGCGGCCCAACAGCCCGCGTTGCTTGTGGATCGCGAGCACATCTATGGGGTGGCGAAGTTTCTCAAGGAAGACCCGCGTTTTCAGATGGATTTTTGTTCGTGCGTGACGGCCGTCGATTATCCGGCCAAGGCCGACAAGCCCGGCTGCATCGAGGTCGTCTATCATTTGTATTCCGTCGCGCAGAAGCA
>JBGOTY010000226.1:0-6226 GCA_041476745.1 Verrucomicrobiia bacterium
ATTCAGCCGCGGATGAAGACCGGTATATTCTATCTGCTATTTGGGCTGGGGCTGGGGTTTTACGACGGGTTTTTCGGTCCCGGCACCGGATCATTCTGGGCAGTGGCGTTCATGTGCTTTCTGGGGTTCAACATGACGAAAGCGACGGGTTACACCAAAGCGATGAATTTCACCAGCAACCTGTTCTCGCTGGTAATATTTATCGTAGGCAGACGCGTCCACTATGACTACGGCGTGGTCATGGCGGCGGGACAACTGATTGGCGCGCGTTTCGGCGCGCGTGCGGTCATCCAACGGGGAGCAAGATTCATTCGTCCGGTATTCCTGACCGTGGTCGTGGCCCTCACGCTCAAGCTGCTGTACGACGGATATTGGTCATCTCGATGACAGGTACTCGCTCCCGTGTGGTGGTCATTTCATCGCGGTGTAGACGCGGTGGACGTCGTCATGTTCGTCGATGGCGGTGAGGAAAGCGATGACCTCGGGGCGCTGCGCTTCGGGGACTTCGACGGTGTTCTTGGCGACGTAACTCATCTCGGAAGCGGTGACCATCCAGCCGGCCTTCGACAAAAACTTGCTCACGGCATCCAGATCGGAGCGGTCGCAAAAAAAGCGCGCGCCAATGTGGTCAGCTGGCACCTCGTGGGCCTCCGGTTCGACATTTTGGGCGCCGGCTTCGATGGCGACGGTCTCGAGGTCCTGCGCGGCATTGGCATGATGGGCTTCGACGATGCCGACATGGTTGAACATCCAGGCGACGCTGCCAATGGCGCCGAGTTGGCCGGCCTTGAAAAGCACGCGAATCTCGGGCGCGGTGCGGCTGCGATTGTCGGTGAGGCACTCGACGATGACCGGGACTTTATGCGGTGCAAAACCTTCGTAGGTCACGAGTTCGTAATGGACCTGCTCGCCCGTGAGTCCCGCGCCCTTTTTCACGGCCCGCTCGATGGTATCGCGGGGCACGGAATGTTTTTTGGCGGCTTCGATCGCGACAAACAACCGAGCGTTCAGGTCGGGATCAGGGCCACCAGCCTTGGCGGCGACGACGATTTCCTTGGCGAGTTTGCCGAATACCTGCCCACGCTTGAGCGCGCTTGCTTCACGGCCCTTTTGTTTCCATTGTGCACCCATGCCGGGTCAGTCATAGCAGTGGGGTAGAGACATGTGCAAGCGCGAAGCGGCGGGGCCAGACGCGATTACAATAGTGGCTGCCGTTGCCACCGACGATCGTTTCTGCCGGCGGCAACAGAGCCTATGAACGGTACGGTTACACAGCCGGGCTACGGGGTCTTGGTTTTGTTCTCGACCTCGCGCTCTTTTTCCCGAGGATTTGCACCCGGTTGCCACATGCTGTGACACACAATGGCTGTTCCGGCCTGGCTATAGTACACGTGGACTTCCTCGCCGACCTTGAAATCAGCCAGCGCAGCCTGGCCGGTCTTGTGTTTCACGAAAAGCAGACAGTCTTTGGCGATGGACAAGGTCAGCGGTCCCTTTTCCTTGTTCTTGATGGTCACCGAGCCGGCCTTGGCGTCGATGGCGGTGATTGATCCCGAGTACTTGAGGTCGGCCTTCCGATCCTGCATGAACTCATTGGGCTGTTTATCGGCGGCGACGGCCAGCCCCGGCGCAACTGCCGGGGTCAGCAATGTGGCGCACAATAACACGCGAGCCAGATGTCCCTTCATTTTGTCCTCCTTTGACCATTGGATATCGGTTGCTGTTGAACCCGACAAATACAGCGATTCCCGCGCAACTTCAAGCCCTAAGCAGAGCGCGTCTGGAGAAGTCAGTGCACAAAGCTTAGCGTCTATAGTGCCGGCTGAGTTTGCGGATGCGACGGACCTGATAGGCGACGATCCAGCCGAGGACGATGAGCAACGTCAGGAAAACGAAGTGCCAGTGGGGCGGAGGCATGACGAGGTAATGAAGGTAGCCATCCGCCACTAGCACGGCGTAGCCGACCACGGAAGTGAGAGTAACCAACCAAACGATCTGTTCACGAAGCCAGAGTCCCGCGCCGGCAATGGCCAGCGCGTAACCGGCGACCAGCGCGCTGTTGGCCGCGCCCAGGATACGGATCAATGTCGTCATCAGAAGCACGTCGGCGGCTGCCCACATCAGGCGCGCGTAATGGTTCCAGCGCTCCTTCCCGAGCAACCATTGCGAGAAGATCGACACAGCACCCCAAACAGCCAGCGTGATCAAGACATTCTTATGTTGTGCGAGCAGTTCATCGTGGAACACGTGGTAATTGACCTGGGCGATCACGGCACAGGCCGCCAGGCCGCCGAGACGCGCCACCAGAGCGGGTTGACGACGCGCCCAGCTTTGCAGCCCGTGCACGAGTCCTGGCGGCCGCGATTCGACCGCCTCGCCGCGCAGGAACCGGTCCAGATCGTCCGCCAGTGCGACCGCGGACGGATAGCGATTCTCCGGTTTCTTTTCAAGGCAGCGCAGGCAGATAGTTTCGAGCTCGGGCGGGACCTGCGGGTTGAACCGGCGCAGGCGTGGTGGCTCATTTTCCATGACCTGCACGAGCGTGTCCACCACGGTGGTCGCCTCGAACGGCGGACGGTTCGCCACGAGGTGGTACAGCACCGCGCCGAGGCCGAAAACGTCCGTGCGCGGGCTGACGAGCGCACCAGCCGCCTGCTCGGGCGCCATGTAATTGGGTGTGCCCGCGATCGTCAGGGGCATGCCGGACTTGTCATTGCGATCCAGCAACATCGCCAACCCGAAGTCCGTCACGAACGGCCGCCCTTGCTCGTCGATGATGATATTGGAAGGTTTCAGGTCCCGGTGCAGGATGCCCTGGGAATGGAGGTGGTCGATGGCGCGCGCGACGGCGCTGATCAGTTCGGCGATCTCTTCAAACGACTGCCGACGGGCCTGCATCACGTCCGCCAGGCTCCGCCCCACGATGTATTCCATCGCGAAGAAATGGTTTCCGCGCACCTCGCCCGCGTCGTAGATGTGGACGACGTTGGCGTGCTGCAGTTTGGCGGCGGCGCGCGCCTCGTCGCGGAAACGTTGCACTTGCTGCGGCGTGGCCAAACGGCCGGCAAGGATCACTTTGATCGCGACCAAGCGGTCGAGGTCTCGTTGACGGGCCTTGTAGACGACACCCATTGCGCCGCGGCCCAACTCTTCGAGCAATTCGTAGTTGCCGAAATCCGTGTGTAGTTGAATCCCGACCGGTGAGTCGTCAAGGGCCGATTCATTCGGCGCATAGCCGATCGGGTCCGGGACAGTCTTTGCGCTTTGCGTCTGCTCGCTCATCGGTGCGCCCATGCCAGCCGGGGTCATTGTAGCGCAGGCGCAAACCTTGTCGAGTGTGAAAGCCCAGAGGCAAAATGACCGGACGGCGCACAACCCGGCAAATGGAGAACAACGATTGCAAGGTGACGTAGAAAAGCCTATGTTCATGCTTGGAAAGGGGAAAACCAATGAAACGGATACTCGTGACACTCCCGGTTGTGTTGGGCCTTTGCGTGGCTTGTTCGCTGAATGCCACGGCCAAAGACAAGGAAGACACGAAGGTCGGTGACACCGCCTTCACGGCGTACGCCGGCTCGCAAAGTTGGCCGACCGGCAGCAACCCGCAGATCAACAAGGATCACTCGATTCCTATCTACATTGGTCTGCCGGATAAGAGCTACAAGGTGATTGGTCGCATTACCGACAAACGGGATGAAGGGGTTGAGGTCGTGGACAAGGCGTTCGACGAGGGATTGGGCAGTGAAAAACACCGCCTGCGCAACTGCGCCAACCAGGCCAAAGAACACGGCGCCGACGCCGTCCTTGTGACCGACGACCAGAAGGTGATCAAGGCCTTCAATCTCACGAGCAAGGAAGTCCACGAATCCGCGCCTCTCTTCAAGCACGAGCACAGCGTTGTGCTCGCGATCAAATTCTGAATGTGACGGATGCTCAGCGGACCGACGCAATGCGGAATTCCTGCGCCGGGCCGCGCGTCTGAAACTTGATGCAGTCGCCCGTTTTCTTCCCGAGTAACTGCTGGCCGAGCGGGGATTCGGGAGTGATGACCAGGACTTCGGTTCCTTTGCAGTGGATCTCCAAGCCGCCGCCTTTTGGGCCGAGGAAATGGAGGGTACGCGTTCCCTTGGATTCCAGTTCCACCAGGGCCGTGAGATCAATGGCGGCCTTCTCCGGGAACTTCTGCAGTTCGAGGGCGGCGTAAACGGCCAGCGCCTGTTCGGTTTCGGTGGCCATGCGGGCTTGCGAACTGGCCAGGTACGCGGTCTCAAGACCGCGGGTGTCATACTTATCCTCGGGCTTGTTCTGTTCGTCGGACGCATCGGCATGCATGGCCCGCGAAGCTCCCGCGAGGGTGGTGAGTTGTTCGGTAAGCTGTTCGATGATCAGCCCGACGATGGCGCGCTTGGAAATCACAGCAGCGCGGTGGGCCTAGCTCAGGCGGTAGACAATGCGGGCTTTGCCAAGGTCGTACGGCGTCATTTCCATCTTCACGCGATCGCCGATGGACAACCGGATGAACCGTTTGCGCATCTTGCCAGAGATATGGGCCAACACTTGATGCTTGTTCTGCAGCTCGACGTGAAACATCGTGCCGGGCAGAACTTTGGTCACGACACCTTCGACATCAACTAATTGGTCCGTCATAATGTTCTTACTATCGCTTTCTTTCATTGGCTACCCAGGTTCCCCGGGCTTTGACCCTGGCAAACCGCATCAGACAGCCGAATCCGCCGGAACCCTTAATAAACCACACCCCGGCACCGAACGCAAGCCGTCAGTTTTTCAAAGAACAAGACCCCAAAGCCGAGGCGCGAGGGTAGCGCCGAGACGGCGTCGCGTCGTGCCGACGCCCGAAGGGCGTAGCTCAGGGGACTGAGCGGAGCCAAACCCTCGCCGGTGGGTTCGTTTTCCAAAACGAACCCACCGATTTCTCTCACAACCTTCCGCCATAACCAATGTATTCACAGGAACTTCCATCACAAACGCCGCCAAAAAACGGTGGGTTCGTTTCGCAGAAACATATAAGGGGGGTCGAAGGGCCTTGGTAGGGCGCGACCGCCGGGTGCGCCGTCTCGCAATTTCGCCTGACATAATCCGACACATCATCCGCGTAAGATATTCCGGTTCCCACAGATAAGGGGGGTATTCGTTTCGCATTTCGAGGTGCGGGGGTAGCACCGAGAAGGCGTCGTGCCTTGTCGACGCCCGAAGGGTGAAGCTCAAGGGCTTGAGCGGAGCCAACCGAGCGGAGCGAGTACCAATCACCCACGACCCCTGCCTTGCCCGTTGTAGCGGCGCTTCTGTGAAGCGCCGTTTCGCTCGATGCCAGTTGATCGCTTGCCCTTCGAGCATCCTCGCCAAGCAGGCTCGCCCCTCAAGCCGCGTACAGCGGCGCTGTCGCGCCATAGCTCGAAGAGCGACGGCGGATGAACGTTGAACAGCCTGCCCCGAGTCCTTTTCGGGGTTGAGCGTTTCATGTTGAACGTTCATCTGTTCAATCTGCCCCATCCGCAATCGGAAATCTAAAATCGTCAATCCAAAATGCCTTCACGTTTCCCGATCATACCCCTTCCGAACCACCCTGTCCAGTAAAAAATATCAATTAACGATACACGAAGAACGTTCCCCTCCTCGGAGGGGCAGGGGTGGGTACTTCCTGCGCGGGCCATTGTAGCCGCGGGCGCTGACCGCGGGTCGTTCATTCGGCGCGCCGAACCGCCCAGCCACCTTCTTCAAGTCAGCCGTCAGTGTGTATCACCCCCAGACGGCAAGATGGCGAATCAGACTCGGGCATCATAGGCGTCGTGTGTGCCAATCCAATACCACACGATCAGGTCACCGCTTTCTTGGCCGAGCGCGCGATACTTCTGCGTGATACGAATTGACCAAACGCCAGGACGGACTTCCTTGAAATGGAGCGCGGCATGGAACGGATGCTCCTGCCAGAGCCGGTATTTCTCCCGCGCGAGTTCCTGGATTTCGACGGGCAACTTCTCAAAACACTTCCAGAACGATGGCAGCGTTTTTGATTTCAAGGTGGGTCAGAGAGCGGACCACGTTTGATCTCTTCCTTGACCCGGTCGGGAACACGCTCGTAGCGCCCACCCGGACCAAAGTCCTCGGCCATCTTCCTGTCCCAGTCGTCATCTTCCCACCCGTTGAACCACTTCGCGATCCGACCCCGCTCAGACAAGGACAGCTTCTCAATCGCCGTTTGGATTTC
>JBGOTY010000227.1:0-6206 GCA_041476745.1 Verrucomicrobiia bacterium
CAATATCGACGGCCTGATTTGGGCGATCATTTTCGTGGTGGTTGCCCTGGTCAAAGGTTTCACGAAGCTGCAGAAGCCGGCCGATGAAGACACGGCTGATTCGGACGAGACGCCGCCGGTGACTCTCCCAAGAACACTACGTCCGCAGCTGCGACCACGTCTGCAGCCGCAACCGCGCCCGGTGGTTGTGCCGGCCCAGCGCATGGCCGCGACACTCCCGCGGACTGCGGCGCCGATGGGCCCCCGCCCTGTTGCCGCGCCGGCGGACGAAGCGCGAAGAATCGACGCCGATCAGATCCGTCGCTTCGTCGAACGGTTAAGCGGCCAGCCAACGTCGCAACCACCCGTTGTCCCGCCACCCGCTCCCAGCGCCGCGCCCCCTCCTCCACCCCCCAGACCAGAGGCTGTCACGGACGCGCCTGACACAAAGCAAACGATTGCGGACACACCGGCGCCTACGCAACCCTCGCGCGCCACGCAGTGGGCACAAGCCCTGCGCGATCGACAGAACGTCCGGAACATCATTATCGCCGCCGAAATCATCGGCCCGCCGCGAGGCGAGTCAGCGTAGTTAACCTGCCGCATGCCAACCAAATAGGGCTGGCCCGTTCGGCACCCTTTGGCACTTAACGTGCTGTAATGCAATGGCGTATGTGAACTGCAGTACATAATCAATCATCATACGGAGTAGTGCACTTATGAGACATAATACTCTCAAACGAGATGACCAAGGATTCACGTTGATTGAAATTATGATCGTCGTCGCCCTCATTGGATTATTGGCTTCGTTGTCAATTCCAGGTTTTGTCAAGGCGCGCAAACAATCGCAGGGGCGCCGCATCCTAAACGATTGCCGCCAGATGGACGCGGCCGTGAACCAATGGGCGCTGGAGACCGGCCAGGGGGATGGTGCCACCATCGATACCGCTGCCGCGCAATCTTACCTGAGGACCCCTTGGAATTCGAATGACCTGCTGGGCAATCCCTATGCCGTGACTGTGGTCGGGTGTACCCAGGTTATGGTCAACCCAACGACCAAGTCCGCCCTGGCTAGCGTAAACATCGACTGGGGCGCGTATTGACGATTCGTCAGTGACTTCGTCGTGGCACGCTGCGACGCGCGGGAACACGGGGAACCCAGCACGCCGCAGCGGCGTCACGCAAATCGGTTCTCGAAGATTCTGAGACCCGTTCCTCCGAGACCTCCTTCCAACGGGTGATATTCCCGAAGGTGAATCGTCTTGCCCTTCGCCTCCAAATTCCGTATCCGGAAGCAACACGAGTGCGAATTCTCATCAACAGACGGGTGGGCCCATGAAAATCGGCGTCATTGGCGGCAGCGGGCTTTACAAGATGGAAGGCATCGAACGAAAGCGCTGGAGCCGGGTGACGACCCCGTTCGGCAAGCCGTCGGACCAATATCTTACCGGGCGAATCGGCGAACGCGAGGTTGTGTTCCTGCCACGCCACGGGCGCGGTCACACGATTCTCCCCAGCGAACTCAATCATCGGGCAAACATCTATGGCATGAAGAAACTGGGGGTCAGCCACATCATCAGTATCAGCGCAGTCGGATCATTAAAGGAAGAGTATCAGCCGACGGACATCGTGGTCATCGACCAGTTCTTCGACCGCACGAAGCGCAGCCAGGAATTCACCTTCTTTGGTGACGGCATGGTGGCGCATATCGGGTTTGCCGACCCGATTTGCCGGCGGATGCAGCAGGCGCTCGCAGCGTGCGCCCAGCGCGCGGGGGCAACCGTACACGTGGGGGGCACCTATGTGAACATGGAAGGACCGGCGTTCTCGACGCGCGCCGAGTCGCAGTTCCATCGCCAGATGGGTTGGGACGTGATTGGCATGACGAACTATGGCGAGGCACGCTGCGCGCGCGAGGCGGAGATCTGCTACGCGACCCTGGCGATGGTGACGGATTATGATTGCTGGCACGAGGCCCACGAGGCCGTCACGGTGGAAATGGTCGTTGCGAACCTGATGAAGAACTCGAAGACCGCGCAGGAGATCATCCGCCGCGCCATGGCGGTGCTCGACCCCGCGGCGGATTGCACCTGCCGCCACGCCCTCGCGACGGCGATCATGACGCACACCCGGGTCCTGCGACCGGCCACGCGCAAGAAGCTGGGTTTGCTCCTCGAGAAGTATTCCCAGCGGAAGTAAACGCGGAGGGTGCGATACCTCCGTTCGGTGAAACCTGGATGCTAGGACGCGCCGGCGTTCGCGTTGGAGCGGAGAGAATGCGCCGGAATGGCGGTCGCCTGCCCGGACTGTACAAATGCTGGCATTTGAGCAATGATTGATTCCGTGAAGAACGAGCCCAGTTCCCGACCGAGCGCCACGCCCGTCGATCCCCTGCCCAATGCCACGCGCTGGCTTTGCGTCCACACGCGCCCGCGCAAGGAAGCCGGCGCGGAGCGCTATTGTCGCGAAGTGCTTGGCTTCAACACGTATTATCCACGGCTCAAGCACCTCAAAACCATCCGCCGCGTCAAGCGGTGGATCGTCGGCCCGTTGTTCCCGCGCTACTTTTTCTGTCGCCTGAATCTCGCGCAGAATTTCCGTGCGGTCCAATACGCGCCGCAAGTCGTCGGCGTCGTCAGTTTTGGCGGCCACCCCACCCTTGTGGATGACGCGATCATCGAACAACTCCAGCAATGGGCGGGCGAAGCGGTCGACATCGTGACGGTGCGCCCCGGTTTACACCCGGGCGATCTCGTCGAGATCGCCGAGGGGCCGTTGCGCGGATTGCAAGCGGTCGTGCTGCAGGAGATGAGCGACCGTGATCGCGTAGCCGTTCTACTTTCAACCCTGGGTTGCCAGGCCCGGTTGATCGTGAGCCGTTCTCAACTCATGGACGCGTCCTAGGCGCACCCAAAACGCCCCGGCGGGGTTGCGCGTTTAACGCCAGTTCTCGGTCGTGCTGTATCGAATCGAATTCGCGCGGTAACTACACCGGGGCTTTCCACTGCCAGAAAATGTTGTTACTTTGACGAGGCGCGGCGACAATGCGACCGTTATCACAATGATCTTCAAGAAAACCAGGATTCAAGGCGTCCACCTGCTCGAACTCGAGCGAATTGCCGACGAACGCGGCTTCTTCGCGCGCCTGTGGTGCCAGACGGAGTTCGCGGAGCACGGAATTGATCCGCGCCTCTGGCAATGTAATCTCTCGTTCAACCCGCATCAGGGCACGCTGCGTGGCCTGCACTATCAACTCCCGCCGCATGAGGAAACCAAGATCGTGCGCTGCACGATGGGCGCCATCTTCGACGTCGCCGTGGACTTGCGACGCGACTCCCCCACTTTCCGGCAATGGGTCGGCGCGTCTCTTACCGCGGAAAACCGGGAGATGCTCGTAATTCCGCCGGGCTGTGCGCATGGATACCTGACGCTGACGGAGAACACCGAGGTCACCTACCAAATGTCCGTGTCCTACGCACCCCAGCATGGCGCGGGCGTGCGCTGGAATGACCCGGCTTTCGGCATCGAGTGGCCCGGTGAGGTAACGGTGATTGCCGACCGCGACCGCAATTACCCTGATTTCAAACCATGATGACCGATCACATCGGCCACAAGACGCAGCGGCTAATCGCCGAATGGAAGCCGCATCTGTTCGCACTTCCCGAGCCCCCGGATTGGATCCCGTATCGCACCTCCTGTTGCGCGGAGCGCTGGGGCTTTTGCTTCCGCCGGAGAATCGGCGTGACGCGGCAAACGAAATCGCATACTAAAAGGACGGCATGAAACGAGCACTTATCACCGGTATCACCGGACAGGACGGATCTTATTTGGCCGAGCTACTGCTGCAAAAGGGCTACGAGGTTCACGGCATCATCCGCCGCGCCAGCAGCATCAACAGCAGTCGCATCGACCACCTTTACCAGGACCGCCATAAGCGCGGCGTCAAACTGTTTCTGCACTACGGCGACCTCAGCGATTCGGTGAGCCTGGTGAAAATGTTGTACGACTTGAAATTTGATGAGATTTATCACCTCGGCGCCCAGAGTCATGTGCGCGTCAGCTATGACATTCCCGAGTACACGGCGGACATCACGGGCGTTGGGACCATCCGCATCCTCGAGGCAATCCGCGAAACCGATAGCAACCCGAGGTTCTACCAGGCTTCATCGAGTGAGATGTTTGGCAAAGTGGCGGAAATCCCCCAGCGGGAAACGACTCCCTTCCATCCTCGCAGCCCCTACGCCGTCTCAAAAGTGTTCTCCTATTGGGCAACGGTCAATTACCGCGAGGGATATAACATGTTCACCTGCAATGGGATACTGTTCAACCATGAATCGCCGCGGCGCGGCGAAACTTTCGTCACCCGCAAGATTACCCGCGCCATCGCGCACATCAAACTCGGACTGCAAGAGAAGCTCTATCTTGGCAATCTGGATGCGAAGCGCGATTGGGGCTACGCCCCGGAGTTCGTGGAGGCGATGTGGCTGATCTTGCAGCAGGACCAGCCGGATGATTACGTGATTGCCACGGGCGAAACTCATTCGGTCAAGGAATTCTGCGAAGAAGCCTTCACGCACGCGGGGTTGGATTGGAGCAAGTACGTCGAAATCGACGAGCGCTACTACCGCCCGGCGGAAGTGGATTTATTGATCGGGGATGCGTCCAAAGCGAAACGGGTTTTGGGGTGGGAAGCCAAGACGCGTTTCAAAGACCTGGTAAAGTTGATGGTTGATGCCGACCTCAAGACGCTGGAGGATCAACTGGCCGGCAAGGTCGCCAGGGTGGATGTGGGACAGGCCTGAGTTCGGGACAAACAGCCTGGTCGAAACACCATGAATTTTTGGCAAGAACAACGGGTCATCGTCACCGGCGGCGCCGGTTTCCTCGGCTCTTTCGTCGTTGCGGGACTGAAAACGCGGGGCTGTACAAACATTGTTGTGCCGCGCAGCCGCGATTGCAACCTGCTCGATCGGGCGGCGATCGCTCGACTCTTTGAAGACACGCGACCGACGATGGTGCTGCATCTTGCGGCTGTGGTCGGCGGCATCGGCGCGAACCGTGAACATCCCGGGAAGTTTTTCTACGAAAACGCCATCATGGGCATCGAGTTGATTGAACAAGCCCGGCAGTTCCACCTGTCAAAACTCCTGGTTGCCGGAACCATCTGCGCCTACCCCAAATTCACGCCCGTGCCCTTCCAGGAGGAGGACCTCTGGAACGGTTATCCGGAAGAGACCAACGCCCCCTACGGCGTTGCGAAGAAGGCGATCCTCGTCCAGTGCCAGGCATATCGGCAGGAGTACGGCTTAAACGCCGTGTTCCTGTTGCCCGTCAACCTCTACGGCCCGCGCGACAATTTCGACCCGCAAACCTCGCATGTCATCCCCGCGCTCATCAAAAAGTGCGTCGATGCCCGCGAGCGCGGCGACAAGTTCATCGAATGCTGGGGCACCGGCACCCCGACGCGAGAATTTCTTTACGTCGAGGACGCCGCCGAGGGCATCCTGCGCGCGGCCGAGCACTATAATAAGCCGGATCCCGTCAATCTCGGGAGCGGCCGGGAGATTTCTGTTCGCGATTTGGCGATCCTGATTGCGAAACTTGCCGGGTTCGCGGGCGAAATTCGGTGGGATCCGACAAAACCTGACGGCCAGCCGCGTCGGTGTCTCAGCGTGGAGAAGGCGCAGCGTGAATTTGGCTTTCAGGCAAGAACGCCTTTTGAAGAAGGTCTCCGCAAGACGATTCAATGGTACGAAGAGAACCGCCGGTGAACAGCTTCGGCGCCGCAGCCCTGCCCTTGCCAAACGCAATCGCATCCACTATCCTGTCCCTCCCGTGCTCCCATGAGTTACGTCAAGCTTGCAAAGACTGTCTTCGACATTGAGATCGACGGCTTGCGCCGCACGCGCGCCCGTCTCGACGAAAGCTTCTCCGGGGCCGTCGAGACGATCGTGAAGTGTCTTCGCAACCGCGGCAAAGTGGTCGTGACCGGTGTCGGTAAATCAGGCAACATCGGCCACAAGATCGCCGCCACCCTCACCAGCACGGGCGCCACCAGCGTGCTCCTGAACTCCGTGGACGCCCTGCACGGCGATCTCGGCGTGATCAATGACGGAGACTGCGTCCTGGCCCTCAGCTACTCCGGGGAAACCGAGGAACTCAGCCGCATTCTGCCGGCAATCAAACGCTTTGATGTCACGATCATCTCCATGACCGCGCATGCGAAA
>JBGOTY010000228.1:0-6199 GCA_041476745.1 Verrucomicrobiia bacterium
AACTCGTCGTACATCAGCGCCATTTTTAGTCCGAAGGTAATCGGTTCGGCATGGACGCCGTGGGTGCGCCCGATCATGGGAACGTATTTGTATTTCTTCGCCTTCTTCGCGACAACGGCGCGCAATTTCCTCACGTCATCGAGAAGAATGTCCGCCGACTGCACCATTTGCACCGCCAGGGAGGTGTCGACAACGTCGGATGAGGTAAGCCCTTCGTGGATGTGACGCGAAGCCGGGCCGACGTGTTCGGCGACATTTGTGAGGAACGCGATGACGTCGTGGTTGGTCGTGCGCTCGATCTCACTGATGCGCTTGACGTCGAACTTCGCGCGGCGCTTGATGATCGCAAGGTCTTTCGCGGGAATCTTGCGCGCCTCGCAAGCCAGAATCTCGATCTGGAGCCAGATGGAGAACTTGTTCTCCTCCGTCCAAATCTCGCGCATCGCTTCGCGGCTGTATCGGCGAATCATGTTGCCACGAGGCTACGAACTCCCGCGCTGGTTGTCAACGCGGGTGGAAATGATACACTCAAGGCATGGCCTCGAAGTCCGCCCGCCGGTGGTACATCGCCCTGATCGTCGTATTGGCGTTGTATGGCACCTACCGCTACACGCTCCATCGCATGGTCAAAGCCAAGCTCGATGAGATTCGGAGACAAGGCTACCCCGTCACGCTCGCCGAATTGGACAAGTGGTACCCGCAGCCGCCGCCCGGCGAGAATGCAGCGGACATCTACCTTCAAGCGTTTGCTAAGTCAGATGTAAATAAATGGCGGCGCCTGACGTTGATGAAACCCAACTGGGGCTACGTCGCCTGGCCCGTGCGTGGTGAACATCTAAGTAACGAAGTGCGCGCGGCCGTTCAACAGTGCCTCAATGAGAACAAAGATGCTCTGGCGCTTCTGCATAAGGCTTCGGCGCTCCAGAGCGCTCGTTATCCCATAGATCTGGCGCAAGGCGCTGAGAGCACATTGCCCCACTTGGAGAAGCTCTGCTTCGGCGCACAACTACTGGCCCTCGAGTCGATCATAGCCATTGAACGCGGCGACAAGCCCTCCGCGCTGAAATCAATTACTGATTGTCTTGCTACGAGCCTGTCACTCGTTAATGAACCGATACTGGTTTCTCAAAGCGTTCGTCGCTTCATTTCCAGAACAGCGGTTAAGACGCTGGAGCAGATTATCAATACGACCGCGTTGGACGCGCCGCAATTGGCTTCACTCAGTCCGCAGTTTCTGGATGAAGAGATCCCCTACGGGACACCCCGTGCGATCATTGCACAGCGTTGCATCGCCATTGATATGTTCGACCGAATAAGAACCGGCAGGCTCCCAAAGGAAGAGTTCGAGGCACTTTTATCAGGAGATTTGTGTGGACAGCCCACCATCCCCAAGGTGCTCTTTCCCCTTTACAAGGCGGGCGGATTTCTGGATTTTGATCTTCTGAAATCCCTGGAGTTCTTCGATTGGTACGTCCATCTCAGCGTAATGCCATTGCCAGGAAGACGAATTGCCGCCCGCTCAGTGCACCAGCCGGACGAGGACTGCCTGCGAAACTGGTGGTATCATTTTACGAGCGCCTTCATTCCCGGCCTCTTTCCATTCATCCAAAAGGAAGCGGACTTTGGCGCGCAACTACGAGTCGCGCGCGTAGCTCTTGCAGTTGAACGGTTCCGAGCCGCGAATACAAAATTGCCCGACCAACTAGGAGAGCTTTTCCCTGCGTTTCTGGAAAAGCTGCCCGATGACCCCTTCGACGGCCAACCGCTGCGGTACAAGAAGCTCACCAAAGGATATGTCGTCTATAGCGTCGGCGAGGATGGCAAGGACGATGGCGGCGACGAGAAGAAGGACATCACGTTCACGGTCGAACGCTAACGCCATGACGCCAGTTGCCGTTTGACTTCGTCGTGCGGAATACCAAGGCCCTGGTCGAGCTGATCCAATCCCTTCTGAACCGCCGCCAAGAACTCGATACGCTCTACAATGTCGCTTAAGGGCGCGTCGTCGGGCAGATCGTTGATGGCATTCAGGACCAACTGCTTTTGCGTCATGCAGTAATTATGCCCCTGCTGAAAACACGATGCAACGTCAATTTGGTGGGTTGAGTCACCGGTAAAGAGCCGAATGCTTGCAATTTGTGGGGCGGCGGCTACACCAGGAAATTGATTTTGCTCGGTTGCCGCGAAAAACACATCATGGCGTGTCGCGCAGCCAGTGCTGCGCTCCGCTATCGTTAATTGATAATTCTGCTGGACATGGCGCGGCCGAATGTGTATGGTCGGGGAAACGGATGAGCGTTCAACTTCCAATCCGCCGTTGCTATCGAGCTTTGGCGCGACAAAATGGCGCGATAGCACCGCTGTACGAGGCTTGGATCCGCCTTCGCCAAGGCTACGGCGCGACTCGCTGCTGGACGCAGCTCGGGGCCTATATACGTTTTTGCGAAACGAACCCACCGTTTTTTGAAGGAATTTTTGACGTAAGAATCACTGCACAAGGAAGTTATGGTGAAAAAGCTGCGAAGAATTCGGTGGGTTCGTTTTGGAAAACGAACCCACCGGGAGGGGTAAATTGAGGGCTGATGACGGCTTTTTGGTTTCGTTTCCGTGGAAACGAGGCCACCCGGGGAGTCGCGACGGTAACGTCCCTCCCACATTCAAGCCCCGAGAGGAATTCGGGGCGGGCTGGGCCGGAGGAGGGAGCCGAATGCTTGCAATTTGCGGTCGGCCCGCTAATCTGGCGGCGGATTTTCATGCACCCGACGATTCGCCGCGTTTTCAATGCCCAGCAGTCTGGTTTGATATTGGTGATCCTGCTGTTGGGGGCCGTTCTCACCGTGTTTGCCGGATCGCACGTGGATCGCATGACGGGCCGGTCGGTCAACAATTTCCTCAACTTCTACACACTCACGCAGACGGCCACGGACGCGAGTTTCTTCGCGATCATGGCGGTCGGGGCGACGATGGTGATCATCTCGGGTGGCATCGATCTGTCCGTGGGTTCGACGTACGCGCTGGCGGGGACGACGATGGCCATGGCGTTGCGGTCCTGGCAATTCTCAAACCCTTTTGTGACGGTGTTGATGGCGTTGACGCTGTGCCTGGGGATCGGTCTGCTCTGCGGGCTGGCCAACGGCGCGATGGTGGTCGGGCTGCGGGTGCATCCGTTCATTATTACCCTGGGCACGATGTGGGTTTTTCGCGGCATCGCGTTTGTCACGAGCAAGGCCGAAAGCATCCTCGTGCCCGACGCGTTGACCAGCGTGGTCAAGACGACCTTTGGCTCAAGCTCGGCCCTTTATCCCGCGCCCATGCTGGTGATGATCTCCGTCACGGCGCTCGGCGCGATTTATCTTTCGCGAACAGTGATGGGGCGGCACATCTACGCGATTGGCGGCAACGCGGAGGCGAGCCGCTACTCGGGGTTGCGGTTGGGAAGAATCCTGATCGGCGTGTATGTGCTGTCGGGATTGACCGCCGGCATCGCGGCGTTCGTGGGCATCAGCTATTATGGTTCCGCGACGTGCGGGGATGCGACCGGCTACGAGCTCTATGTGATCGCGTCGGCGGTGGTCGGCGGCGCGAGCCTGAGTGGCGGCAAAGGCAGCGCGATCAACGCCATGTTGGGGGCGATCCTCATCGTGCTGATTCGGCAGGCGATCCGCCAATTGCATTTCGACCAGAACTACGAATGGATCATCATCGGCTGCGCGATCGTGGTTGCGGTGGTGCTCGATCAACTCAACACGCGGCTGACGGCGAAACGACTAACCAAAGGATAGGAACCGGAGGAAATCATGAACAGACTCAGTAAAGCATTCATTGCGTTGGGCTGCGTGGCCGCGCTGGCGGTTGCCAGCAGCTTTGCGCAGACGAAGAAAACCATCAAGATCGCGCTCATCGCGAAAAGCTCCACAAACCCCGTGTTCCTCTCCGCGCGCACGGGCGCGGAGACGGCCGCCAGGGAGCTGTCCGCCAAGCACGGCATTGACGTCGTGATCGACTGGCGCACGCCGCCGACGGAAGACGCGCAAGTACAGGCCCAACGGATCGCCCAGGCGGTCAACGAAGGCGATGATGCGATCCTGGTCTCCTGCTCCGAGGCCGGGAAAGTCACGGGCGCGATCAACGACGCCGTGGCGCGGGGCGTGCCGGTGATGACCTTCGACAGCGACGCGCCGCTGTCGAAGCGCTTTGCGTTTTATGGCGTGGACGACATCCGGACGGGCGAGCAGGTGATGTCGGAATTGGCGAAGCAGCTCGGGGGCAAGGGCAAGATTGCCATCCTCGCGGGCAATCAGAATGCGCCGAACCTGCGCAAGCGCGTGGACGGCGTGAAAAAGGAGGCGGCGAAATCTCCCGGCATCCAGATTGTCGGCACGTTTAATCATATCGAGACGCCGCAGGACGCCGCGGCGGAAGTGTTGCGCGTGATGAACGCTTATCCCGACATCAATGGTTGGGCAATGATTGGCGGCTGGCCACTGTTCACCAAAACGCTGCTCACGGATCTGGATCCCAACAAGGTGAAGGTTGTGTCCGTCGATGCCCTGTCCGCGGAACTGCCCTATGTCGAGAAAGGCATCGCGCCGGTGCTGCTGGCACAGTCAACGTACCTGTGGGGCTATGTCTCCGTTGAGAAAATCGTCGACAAGCTTGTGCTCAAGAAGGATGTGCCGGAAATCACCCGCATGGACCTCGTGCGCGTCTCCAAGGAAAACCTCGGGACGTGGGCGCGCCAACTCAAGGCGTGGGGCTTTACCGATGTGCCCGAGGAATACCTGAAACTGCCATGACATCTGATGGCTGAGAATCCGATCATTCGGTTCCAAGGGATCGGCAAGCGCTTTCCCGGCGTGCAGGCGTTGCGGGATGTGAGCTTCGACGTTGCGCGAGGCTCCTGTCACGCGCTCTGCGGCGAGAATGGCGCCGGCAAAAGCACTCTCGGCAAAATCCTGGCGGGCATCTACACGCCTGACGAAGGCGAACTGATCGTCGATGGCAGGGCCGCGCGATTCGGAAGCCCCAGTGATGCGATGGCCGCCGGCATTGGCATCGTGCATCAGGAGCTCGCCTTCTGCGAAAACCTCACCGTCGCGGAAAACCTCTGCCTCGGCCGGCTTCCCGCGCGGGCAACTTTCGTTTCCCGCCGTGAAATGCTGCGGCTGGCCCGGGAATATCTGGCCGCCATTCAGGCGAAGATCGATCCGGCAAAACTCGTGGGCGCGTTGCCCGTCAGCCAACAGCAACTGGTTCAGATCGCCGCGGCGGTCTCGCATGGCGCCCGCATCCTGATTTTCGACGAGCCGACGAGCAGCCTGTCGCAGGTCGAAAGCGAGCATCTCTTCGAACTGATCAAGCAGTTGCAGACACGGGGCGTGACCGCGATCTACGTGTCGCACCGACTGGAGGAGATTTACCGACTCTGCGACACGATCACCGTGTTGCGCGACGGCCAGCACGTGGGAACGAAGCCTGTAACAGAACTCGACCAAAACGGCCTGGTGCAAATGATGATCGGCCGCGCACTGGAGGCGTATTTCCCCGGTCATCTACAGGCCAAACCCGGTGAGGAATTGCTGCGGGTTGAGGATCTCTCCAGTCCCGGCAAGTTCGAGAAGATTTCGTTCCAACTGCGTGCCGGCGAGGTGCTTGGTTTTGCGGGATTGGTAGGGGCCGGACGCACCGAGATTGCCGAGGCGCTGTTCGGGCTCGACCGGTTGGCGACCGGTCGTGTTTACGTGAACGGCAAGCCAATGCCGCTACGCCACCCGTCGGTTGCCATGCGTCACCACGTCGGGATGGTCCCCGAAGACCGCAAGCGGCATGGTTTGGTGCTGATGATGAATGGGAGAGAAAACACCTCGCTGCCCACCCTGGAGAGGTTCGCGGGCGTGGGATGGGTGCGTCCCGCGGCGGAGCGACGGGTCGCCGAAAAATACTTCGAGCTTCTTCACGTCAAGGCGCCCAGCATCGAGTCGGTGGCTGCAGGGTTGTCGGGCGGCAACCAGCAAAAAGTTGTCCTCGGAAAGTGGCTGGCGGCGGATTGCCGCGTATTGATCGTCGACGAGCCCACCCGCGGCGTGGATGTTGGCGCCAAGGCGGAAATCCACGGCCTCATCGACGATCTCGCGAACAAAGGCAACGGCGTGCTCCTGATTTCCAGCGAGCTTCCGGAAGTGATCAACCTTTCCACGCG
>JBGOTY010000229.1:0-6194 GCA_041476745.1 Verrucomicrobiia bacterium
ACCCTTCGGCATGATCATGAATTCCTGGATGTCGATGGGCGCATCGCTGTGTGCGCCGCCATTGAGAATGTTCATCATCGGCACCGGCAACACCTTCGCGTTCGCGCCGCCGAGGTGACGGAACAACTCCACGCCGAGTTGCGCCGCCGCTGCGTGTGCCGTCGCCAACGACACGCCGAGAATTGCGTTCGCGCCGAGCTTGCCCTTGTTCGGCGTGCCGTCGAGATCGATCATCGCGCGGTCGATGCCAACCTGGTCGAGCGCATCGTGGCCGATCAATTCGTTGGCGATCGTTGTGTTGACGTTGGCGACGGCCTGCAGCACGCCCTTGCCGCCGAAGCGGGTCTTATCGCCGTCGCGCAATTCCCACGCTTCATGTTCGCCGGTGCTGGCGCCGCTGGGCACTGCCGCGCGACCGACCGCGCCACCGGAAAGTTCCACGTCCACTTCAATGGTTGGGTTGCCACGGGAATCGAGGATTTCGCGGGCTTGAATTCGAGCAATGTTCGTCACAGAACTTAACTTCCTCCTTGAGACGCATTCTAGGGCGAACGCTCTGCGAATCAAGTAATTAAACACAAGAAGGCTAGGATTTTGCGGGGGACAGGCTGACCTTGACAGGGTTTCGTCCCGCGACCTAGGATGCGGTGTGGGGAAAATGTCATGGCGTTAGTCCAATGTCCCGAATGTGGGAACCAGGTTTCGACGGAAGCGCCGACCTGCCCGGCCTGCGGATTTCCCGTGGCGGCGAAGATCGCGGCCCAGTCGCAACCGGCGGCGAACACGCTGCTGGCGGAGGTGCGGCCATCGTGGTGGCACTTCTTCTGGTATCTGGTCTTCTGCTGGCTGATTATTCCACTGATTGTGGCCTGGTACCGACGGGCTTCGGTGGTCCTGCGCATCTATCCGGGTCGCCTCATGCTGGAGCGGGGTTTTTTCTCCAAATCCTACCGGGAACTCGATCCCCGTGATATCCGCTCGATCGAGATTGACCAGAGAATCCTGGCGAGGATCGTCGGTATTGGCGACCTCACGATTTCCACCGCGGCCACGGTTGACCCGGATGAGGAAATCGAAGGCATTCCCAATCCCAAGGCCATCCGCGAGCTAATCCTGGCGCAGCGGCAAAGCCAGTAGTGCCCCGTTTAATTCTCCACGTCCACGGCACGATGCTCGCGCGCCGACTCCAGCAGCGACTCGATTGCGCGCATGTTGCCACGCGAATCGCGCTCGGCATCGATCTCCGGCGGGAATTGAGGCGCGCGACCCTCGCGCACACATCGGCAGAAATGGTTTAGCTCGAGCGCGAACGGCGCGAGGACATGCTGGGGGACAGCGGGCGCTTCGACGCGGATGATTTCCGTCTTGCCTTGTCGCGTGAGGTGCAACTCGGCGGGCCAGAATGGGGGCGACCACGGATTGGGAATCAGCAACCGGCCGTCGGTCCCAATGATCTCGGCGGCGTAGGAGGGTTCGGCTTCCATGCTGCACACAAAGTGGGCCGAGACACCCCCAACAAACTGGAGGCTTCCGCTCAGCGTCAGGTCCACGCCGGATTGCTCGTCGAAATGGGCGTAGGCTTCGGCGCGCTGCGGCTCGGCGTCGGCGAAGAAGCGGGAGAGGTTCACGCAGTAGCAACCGATGTCCATCAACGCTCCGCCGCCGGCGTCGCGCCAGTAGCGTGGATTATCGCGCCCACGTCCCTGGGCGGCTCGATGGGAGCGGATGTACAAGACCCGGCCAATTTCACCCGCGGCGACCCGGCGTTTGGCTTCCGCCATCTGCGGGTGAAACCGATACATGAAACCTTCCATCAACCAGCGCCGGCTCGCGTGCGCGGCGGCGAACATTTTCTCGACCTCGGCACTGGAACAGGCGAGGGGTTTCTCGCAGAGAACGTGCTTGCCCGCTGCGAGTGCGCGCACCGTCCACTCACAATGCAATCCGTTATGCAGGGCGTTAATGATGACGTCGATCCCGGGATCCTGAATGAGTGATTCGTAATTCGGATGCGCATGCGGGACATTCCGCTTGTTGGCGGCGGCACGGGCGCGTTCTGCGTCGCGGCTGGCGACGGCCACCAGCGCTGCGTCGTCGATCAATTGGAAGGCGTCGGCATATTTGCCGAACATCCAGCCCGCGCCCAGAATGCCGCAGCGGAGTTTATCCGTCTCGCGCATGGACGAAAGCGTAACGACGGCCGTTCGCTTGTAAAGGAGATTGTTTTGACTTCGACCGCAAGCCGTTGCTACGGTGGAGCGGCGATGACACAGGGAGTGAAATGGTTTTATCTGGTGACGCTGGCGGTGTGGATCGGCAGCATCGTATTTTTCAGTTTCGCCGTGGCGCCGACGGTGTTCAAGACGCTGAAGCCGGAAGACGCGGCGGCGCTGATTCGACGGATCTTCTCGAAGTACTACCTGATCGGGATCATTTGCGCGGCGGTGAGCATTGTCTGCCTCGGGCTGCTGTTGGCGGATCGGGCGTTCAGTAAATGGCCGGCGATCCTGAGTTTGCTGTTGGTGGCGGGCATGGGCGGGACGGATTTGTGGCTGCGCCAGGGGGTCATGCCGCACATGAATGAGCTGCGCGATCGCCGGGCCATGTTTGAATCTTCCGGAAAGCCGCCGGACGAAGTGCTGGATCGGGAATGGAAAGCACTCCACCGGCTCAGCGTGCAGATGAACGCAGCAGTATTGCTGTGCGGGTTGGTATTGATCTTCCTGGTAGTCTACGCCCGGGTGGTCTAGCTCGCGCTCGTAATTGAAGGAATCTCCATCGTGAACGAACAAACTTTCTCTTCAAGCCGGCGTGTTAAACCGTTTTTTTCGGTGCGAGTCAAAAGACTGTTGCCGTTGATCGCCATTGTCGTGCTCACTTCCGGACGCGTCGGTGCCGCGGAGAAGTGGGTGCTTTACCCGCCGCCGCAGCCGCAGGGTGGGGTGATTGCGACGGTCGAGGTTGCGCCGCCGCCGGGTAATGAGGGGCGAAAGATATTCGCGGGGTTGAAGCGCGACGGGCGGATTGTGGCGCGCGGAGACGCGACAGTTTCGTCAGGCGGTTCTGTATCGGTAAAGATCCAGGCGATGGAAGCGACGCCGGGCCTGCCGGATGGTGAATACGAACTCTGGGTCACGATCAACCGGGATGGGTTCGAGTCCTGCTACCCGAGCTACGGCGATTTGTTCGTGAGCGAGAAGTGGGACCTGCGGAAGGCGTCGCCGCTGAAGACGTTGGCCGATCCGTCGGTGTGGAAGGAACGCAAACTTTCGAAACGCGAGAACCTCATCACGGTCCATTATCACCGGTACGACGAGGATTATGACAATGTCAGCGTCTGGACATGGGACGCGCATTTCAAGCGCACGCCCGAGCAGAACGAGATTTTCGAGGTGGGTCGCGACGAGTATGGGCCGATCCTGCAATTCGACCGCGGCGACTATGGCGAAACGGGTGACTCGGACAGGATCGGCGTGCTCGCGCGTATGGCGGGTGATTGGAACCGCAAGGACGGAGACGACAAATTCTGGAAGCCTGACATGGGCCGGGACGTTTACCTGGTCGGCGGCGAGAACCGCGCGTGGGCGCAGCCGCCGGACATAAGTCCGCGTGTGGTCAGCGCGTCCATCGACGCGCCGAATCGGATCGTCATTGGGATGTCGCGGCGGGTGAACCAAAGCGACGTGACGCCGGACAAAATCACCATCACCGACGATCAAAAAGGAAAACAATCTCCGGCAGCGACGCGACTTCTTTCCCACGACGGGAAGACGACGGCGAACGACGTCGAGTTGACGATCAGCGCGCCGCTGGACATTGTGCGACGCGCTTACGAGGTGAATGTGGAGGGTTTCGGCGGGAGCGTGCGCGCGCTGCCGCGGGCCATCCTGGCGGACACGAACCTGTTTTATGACGGCGCAGCAGTGCTTGGGGCGACATACACAGCCACGGCCACGACGTTCCGCGTTTTTGCGCCGACCGCGCGCGCTGTGCAGGTGATCATTTATAATCAGGCGACGGGCGACAAGGGCCGCGCGCCCCAGGCGATGCACGCGACGGGCAAGGGCATCTGGGAAGGGAAGGTGGCGGGCAATCTGGAGGGCCGGTTCTATCTCTACAAACCCGAGGGCGAAGGTTTTCCGCCAGATCGGGAAGCGCTCGACATTTATTGCATCAACGCCGTCAACAGCAGCCAGCGCGCGCGGATCACGGATTTGTCGAAGACGAACCCGCCGGGTTGGAAGAAGGCGAAAGCGGGGCCGGCGCTGGATTCGCCGGTGGACATGGTGGTGTACGAAATGCACGTGCGCGATTTCACCATCGCGGAGAACTCGGGCGTGAAGCACAAGGGGAAGTATCTGGGGTTCGCCGAGTCGGGCACGCATTTGCCGGGGGACGCGGCGATCAAGACGGGGCTGGATAATCTCACGGAGTTGGGGGTGACGCACGTGCAGTTGCTGCCGGTGCAGGATTTTGAGAACGACGAGGCGAGCACGAATTACAATTGGGGTTACGTGACCAGCGCCTACAACACGCCCGAAGGCTGGTACGCGACGGGCATCAACGATGACAGCCGTATCCGCGAGCTGAAAAAGCTTATCGCGGCTCTGCACGGGCGCGGTATCGGCGTGATCCTGGACGTGGTCTACAACCACACGGCGAACTCGACATCATTCAATGCGCTCGTCCCACACTATTACTACCGCTACACGCCCGACGGCCGGCTTTCAAATGGCTCCGGCTGCGGCAATGATTTTTGCAGCGAAGCACCGATGGCGCGCAAATACATTGTCGATACGCTAAAGTACTGGACGCGGGAGTACGGTGTCGACGGGTACCGGTTCGATATCATGTCGCTACTCGACCTGGACACGATGAAGGAGGTTGAACGGGAACTGCGGGCGATCAACCCGCACATCGTCCTCTACGGTGAAGCGTGGGGAGGCCAGAACCTGCCGGCGGGACTGAAGTCGACAGACAAAGACAACCTTCGCGGCACGCATCTCGGCGGATTCAACGACAACATCCGCGACGCGTTCATCGGTTCGCACTACAACAAGAACAAGAGCGCCTTCGTCCAGGACGGTTCCGGAATTGGCAACGTGAAGCACGGAATCGAGGGGAACTGGCGCGAGTGGGTGCCCACGCCCGCGCAGGCCATCAATTTTCTCAGTTGCCACGACAACCTGGTCATCTGGGACAAGCTCAAGCTCTCCAAGCCGGCCGCGACCGAGGCGGAGATGAAGGAGATGATGAAGCTGGGTTATTTCATGTTGTTGACGTCGCAGGGCGTGCCGTTCCTGCATGGCGGTGAGGAATTTGCCCGTACGAAATTTGGCAACGACAACAGTTACAATGCGCCCGACAACATCAACCAGGTCGATTGGTCGCTGAAAAAGAAGAATTACGATCTCTTCACCTACACGCGCGACCTCATTGCGTTGCGCAAGGCGCACCCGGTTTTCCGGCTCCGTGCCAAGGAACAGATCGCCGCGTGGCTGAAGTTCCATGACACGACGAACCCCGGTACGGTGATGTTCACGCTCGATCCCGTCAACGTGCCGGGCGAGACGTGGAAGCATGTCTGCGTGATTGCGAATAGCGCCGACGCCATTAGCTATGACTTCGCGTTGCCCGACGGCAAATGGCATGTGGCCCTCGACGACGGCGGCGCGGTCAAAGACGAGCGCGAGGTGGAAGGCACGGTGCGCGTGCGGTACAAGTCGGGGGTGGTTCTGTACCAGAAGTAGCGAGCCCGGGATGAAAGTCATTCACTCCATCGGCCTGTTTCTTATCATCGCGTTCACTGCGATTACCCTGTGTCAGAAGAGCACCCTGGCGGCGGACCGATCTGATGCGGACCGGGATGTCATGGAGGGGATGAAGCTCTCGGCGGATGAGGCGCAACAACTCGAAGAGACGCTCAAGCACAAGCCCGACGACCTCTCCATTCGCACCAAGCTCCTCGGCTATTACTTCAGCCGGCATCAACGCTCCGAGTGGATCGATGGTATTCGCAAGCGGGAGGTGCTCTGGATCATCGAACATCATCCGGAAGCCCGGATCGCCGGACTGCCCTATGCCCAGTTTGATGTAATCTCCAGCGCGTCGGCTTATCAAGAGGGCGCCACGCTTTGGAAGCAGCAGATCGCCAACCACACCAACGAGCCACCCGTCTTGCGCAATGCGGCCAA